>JBGPBL010000039.1:0-25156 GCA_041481225.1 Sulfurifustaceae bacterium
AAATGCGGCATCGTCGGCCTGCCGAACGTCGGCAAATCGACGCTCTTCAATGCGCTCACCAAGGCGGGCATCGCAGCGGAAAACTATCCTTTCTGCACCATCGACCCGAACATCGGCATCGTCGAGGTGCCGGACCCACGCCTGCAAAAGCTGGCCGATGTCACCAAGCCGGAGAAGATTCTCCCCACCACGATCGAATTCGTGGACATCGCCGGGCTGGTCGCCGGTGCTTCCAAGGGTGAGGGGTTGGGCAATAAATTTCTCGCGCACATCCGCGAGGTGGATGCCATCGCGCACGTGGTCCGCTGTTTCGAGGATGAAAACGTCATCCACGTGTCCAACCGTATCAACCCGCTGGCCGATATCGAAACCATCAACACCGAGCTGGCGCTCGCTGATCTCGATACAGTGGAAAAGGGCATGCAACGCGCCGACAAGGGCGTCAAAAGCGGCAACAAAGACGACATCAAACTGCGCGAACTGCTGGTGCGCGTGCGCACGCACCTCAACACCGGCAAGTCCGTGCGCAGCATGGGCCTGAGCGACGAGGAGCACCGGCTGTTGATCCCCCTGTGCCTGCTCACGGACAAGCCACTGATGTACATCGCCAACGTGAACGAAAAAGGGTTTACCAACAACCCGCACCTCGACGCCCTGGAAAAACTCGCGAAGGCGGAACATACCATCGTCGTGCCCATCTGCGCCGCCATCGAGGCCGAGCTCGCGGACATGGACGCCGAGGAGAAAAAGGTATTTCTCGCGGACATGGGCCTGGAAGAGCCGGGCTTGAGCCGCGTCATCCGTGCCGGTTACGGCCTCTTGGGGTTGCACACCTTTTTCACCTGCGGGCCGAAGGAAGTACGCGCCTGGACCGTGCGCACCGGGGCGCATGCACCGCAGGCCGCGGGCGTTATCCACACCGACTTCGAGCGCGGGTTTATTCGTGCCGAAGTCATTGCCTTCGACGATTACGTGCAGTGCAAGGGCGAGCATGGCGCGCGCGAGGCCGGAAAGCTGCGCCTCGAGGGCAAGGAATACGTCGTGCACGACGGCGACGTGATGCACTTTCGGTTTAACGTCTGAAACAGGGGGAATACCTGGTATAAATGGGCAGATGCCCATTTTCCTCTTGTCTCCGGATGCGTGAATCCTGTATCTTTTGCGGCCCTTTCGGCTAGGTAGCTCAGACGGTTAGAGCGCGGCACTCATAATGCTGAGGTCGGCGGTTCGATTCCGCCCCTAGCCACCACTTACCATTCCAGGGATGTCTAAGGACATCCAACGATGTAACTATGGAATGCCCCTAGTTCCACAGACACCCCGATAAGGTGGCCGGGCCGGTAAGTCAAGACCTGAGTCGTTTTGGTTTCGTGTTGGCATGCGGCGGTTATCTTGCCAAGCGCCTCGTCAATGTACGGGAAACTATTTGGCCATCTGAAACTTCGTCCCCGCGACGTCGATGACGTCGCCATCTTCCAGTATCTGACCACCAGGCGGTACTGGTTTGCCGTTGATCCTCGGCTCGCCGGGCCCGATCTGGGCGTGCAGCACGTACCCATCGGGGCCACGGTAGATCCGGGCCGGGTTCTTGCCGGGGTTGTCGAGCAGGGTTTCCTCTTTCACGAGCGGCACGCGCTTGCCCTTGTCTTTTCCTTCTATGGCGAGCAGCTGCGCATGCATTGAGATAATCCGGGTCGTGTCCTGCAGGTTGGCCGGCTTGGCGCTCGTGCTTTTGCCTTTGACGAATCCTGGCGCATCCAGGACCAGTTCATCACGATAAATTAGCTCGTGCTCACCCATGACGATCGTCTCACCGTGGCGCAGTTCATGTTGCGTGATACGCTCGGTCTCGATGAACGTTCCGTTCGTGCTTCTGAGATCCTCCAGGGTGGATTTCCGCCCAACCGTTTTTATCACGGCGTGAGTGCCGCTGATGCTCTTGTCGTTGTTCAGCACGATGTCGCATGTGGCATGGCGACCGATCGTCGTGTCGCCCAGTTTCAGGTTCACGGCATCGATCGGTTTGCCACGGAATTTGATAACGAGTTTGCCCATGGGTTGCTGATTCTCCGCTCCTGTTGGTCCAACATTAAATGATACCGGACCAGCACTCCCTTTTAGAATACAAAAGGAAACGGAGATATCGAACCATCAGAATCCAGGCGCCGGTGGAATTGAAAACAGGGTTGGCTCTATCTTTATAAATAAACCCCGCCTCACCCGCTGACGCCTGCCCTTGAATGTTTTGGTCGGGTGGGCATGATGGTCTTAATTAAGTTTAATTCCAGACGTGCCGGTGCCCCTTGTATGGCAGGGGTTGTGAACGCGTATACTGCGCCCGGTCCAAGGGCAGGTAGGGTGATACTCATGAGGATTCGGTTTACTGCAGGTCTGCTGGCGCTTGGGGTGGCTGTTTCGTTGGTCGGGTGCGCGACCGTGCCGCCACCGATGCCGGCGGGGCGGCAAGCGACGGCGGTGCCGCTCGTGCCGATCAAGCGAACCGATCATCCGGTCGTGGTGATCGTGTTGAGCGGCGGCGCCGCGCGCGGTTTTGCCCACGCCGGCGTGCTGCGAGTGCTTGATGAAAACGGGATCAAGCCGGACGCTGTCGTCGGTACGAGTGCCGGCAGTGTGGTCGGCGCGCTCTACGCCGGCGGTATCCGCGGCGAGGCGCTGGTCGAGGCGGCTCTCGACTTGCAGCGTGCCCAGGTGGTCGAATTCACCTATCCGAACCGTGGTTTCGTCAACGGTCAGCGGCTGCGGGACTACATGGACCAGCGCCTCGGCGATCGCCCGATCGAGCGGCTCGGCCTGCCGTTCGTGGCGGTGGCGACCGATCTGCACACCGGTCAGCTCGTTGCCTTCAACCGCGGCGACACCGGCACGGCGGTGCGCGCCTCCAGTAGTGTGCCGGCCGTGTTTCAGCCGCTGGCGATGGACGGGCACGAGTACCTCGACGGCGGGCTCGTGAGCCCGGTGCCGGTGCGCGTGGCGCGCGCCCTCGGCGCCGATATCATTATCGCGGTTGACGTGACGCACCAGCCGACCGCGGACAAGCAGTTCGACAGTACCGGCGCGCTCGTGACCCAGTCGCTTGTCATCATGGAGCACACGCTCGCCAGCAACGAGCTCAAGGATGCCGATATCGTGATCCGGCCCGACCTGCGCGAGGCACCTACCGTAGACTTCAATCTGCGCGGCGAAGTGATCGCGGCCGGCGAGCACGCGGCGCGTGCGGCGCTCCCACGGATCCGCGAGCTGATCGAGGTGAAACGACGCCAGCTATTCAAGCTCGCCGAGCCTGAACCAGGCGCGGCTGCTTCCACGCACTAACCGCCGTGTACCGACCGATAAAGTATCTCTTAACGGTCCTGCGCATGTGTGATTTTCCAGGCGGCTCAATCACGCTACATCTGACGTCTGAGACAACTTGCGGCTATTCCGTTCCATCCTTATCGGTACCTGTGCAAAACTACTGAAACTATGGAACGATGCCGATATGACCCCCCACTGAGCGCCGCATCCAGACTCTCCTTCGCCGGGCAGGTACGGCACGGTCGCGAGAACTCGTCGCTGGTATCACCCGCAGTCAACTCGCGCGCATGGTGGCGGCCGGCCAGCTGATACGGAATGATTCCTGAGGCGTACATGGCTCGGAAACTATCCCGGAAGAGGTATCTCGAACGGGTCAGCAGACACGCCGTTGACGAACATGGAAGATTGCGTCGAATCCGAATCGTGGAGCGGTTGCAGGACCTCTGCGCTAGCCGAACGCTAAGCACGAAAAAAACACAGGGGCCAGTATTCACCCCGCCAGGAACCAGATGAACCAGACCTTCGACTTATCCCGCCTCGCCCCGCTGCGCGAGAAACTCAATCACCATCCCCTCTATGGCTCCTTACGTACCATGGAGGATGTACGCACCTTCATGACCCATCACGTCTACCCGGTGTGGGATTTCATGTCGCTGCTGAAATACCTGCAGCACACCCTGGCCCCGGCCACGGCTCCCTGGACCCCCCTCGGCAGCCCGGCGGGACGACGTTTCATTAACGAGATCGTGCTGGCGGAGGAATCCGACGAAGGCCTGCTGGATACCCACGGCCACCCCACCTACACCAGCCACTTTGAGCTGTACTGCCAGGCCATGGGTGAAATCGGTGCCGACGACGCCACCGCGCGGGCATTCGTGGCCGCGGTACCACGAGACGGCCTCCGTGCCGCGCTGGCACAGGATCTGGTGCCGGGGGTGGCGCGCCGGTTCATGGAATCGACCTTCGCCTTCATTGATACCGGCAAACCGCATGTGGTGGCCGCGGCCTTCGCCCTGGGGCGGGAACAGGTCATTCCGGGGATGTTCCGGGCACTGCTCGCGGATTTGCGGGTGCACCAGCTCGAGGCACCGGCGTTCCACTATTACCTGGAACGCCATATCCATCTGGACGAAGACCATCATGGGCCGCTGTCACTGCGTATGCTCGATGAACTGTGTGCGGGCGATGCGGTGAAACTCCGTGAGGCGGAACAGGCGGCCTGCGTTGCCATCGAGGCACGTATTGAGTTCTGGGATGGTGTGCAAAGTGCCTTGCGGCGCGGCCACGTCACCGATCCGCGACAGGTAATCGCCGCACACTGAGTCACGTCGCCGCGGGACAGGAACGTTAACAGCACGTCCTCGTGTCACCCATGCCATGACAACAGTAGGTGCTGGCGTTCTCACCGGCCGATTTCCATTCTGTCACCCGAAAACCTTCCGCTTCCTACGAGCTGGAACGATTCTTGCTGATACGCTCATTGACTCTGGGTCAAAGCGCGACAAATATTCACATTACGCGGCCCGCGACGTTCAACGCGTCATCCACGCGCGCGCCCGAAGCGTGAGGGCGGCATAGGGGAAGATCCAGGACAATGCGAACAGTGAGAAATAGGCGTATAGCACGCCGTAAAGGAAGTCCAGCGAGCGCTCGCTGCGCAGGTAGTAGAGCGTATAGAAGAGCGATGCCAGTCCTATCGCCAGTAGCATGTGCAGAATAATCACCGGATGGCCAAAAGATAAGCGAAAGAGCATGCCCAAAGCTACGTATGCCACGGGGTAATGCAGGTTGGTGATGATCCGGTCAACCAACGAGATCAGGCGCGCCTTCCAGGGTCGTTTCCAGAGGATACGCAGGAAATGCAAATCCTCGCGGATATAACTGCGATCCCATCGCAGGAACATCTTGCAGAGTTTCCCGTACGTGTTGGGCACCACGGTGCGCACCACGCCGGTGCGCTGATAAACGCTGTCAAAGCCGCGCTCCAGGATAAAGTTGGTCAGAGCCCGGTCCTCGCCGTAGGTCGCGCGAACGCCGAGGAAGGTCTGGTTCAGCCAGCGATCGAGCACCTCTCGCACCACCGATAGCCGGTAGGCGGACAGGGCACCCGGTGTACAGTAAACGGTGCCATAAGCCGACTCGGCGGCTCGCAAGAAGTCGAAGGAGAGCAGAAAGCGCACGTGCAGCAATCGCGGGATGAAACCTTCATAACGGTTGTGCACCAGGACCTTGCCGGCCACCGCGCCCACGCGCGGCGAGCGGAACGGGCCTGTCATCGCAAGCAAAGTGCCACGCTCAATGATGCAGTCGGAATCAATGGTGATCACGATGTCGCCATGTGCCCGGTGGAAGCCGGCCGCCAGCGCGGCGCGCTTTCCCCGGTTCTCCGCAAACTGCAAGGCAGTGACGAGATGCGGATGACGGGCGGCAGCTTGCTGGATGTGCCACCACGTGTCATCGCGGCTGCCATCATCGATGACGAGAATCTTCAGCCGCTCGCGGGGATAGATCGCCGCGGCCACCGAATCGATCGTTTGCGCCACCATGGGCCCCTCGTTGTACGCGGGGATAACCACGGTCAGGGCCGGTGCCTCGTGTGGGGTGGCGGTGGCGAACGGCCGATAGCGGAACCAGAGCAAGGTGCGAAAGGACAGCAGCAGAATCCCCATCGTCATCCACAGCATGCTCGGATGTTGGAGCAGTGTCATCCAGCCGCCTCGGTCGACTCGATGCAGCAGCGGACGGAACATGTCGCCGGCGATGGAGGAGAGGGTGATGATCAATCCGGCCACGATCGCCGCCCGCAGTATCCAATCCCAAGAATCTATCACGGGTTCGGCGACAGACGGGACATCGTATTCAGAGAGATGCGCGGATCTCGGCACGGCCATCAATGGCTCCTCCCGGCGGACTTCCTGCGTGAATCCGGTATAAACAGCGCGACAACGAGTGCAATGGCGCGAAAGCGCCTAAACGGGTGCACGGATTGAGGGCCCAGGGACCCCACTGCGATCGGGTGCGCGATGGTGCATGCGGGCAGAGTGTCTGTTTCGACTTGGCGCTATAGATATTGACTGAGTCATCACCTCGTCTGGCGCTGCCAGCTGATCATGAACGTGTTGATCCACACTCGCGGGGATGCCGATTAACGCAAACACCACCGATGCATTTATGCTCTTGCGCTTTGAAACGTTCATTGAATCCCCTCCCCAACCGACCGATCACCATACTGCCCCACGCGGAGCACTCGCTCTCAGAGTTAGCAATCGCTGTGCCAGGTGGGACCGAACCGCGCACGCTGTTCCACCTCGTGAAGGTTCTAGGATTTTCAACAGGTAAGAAACCACCGCAGCCAGGGCAGCGAAAGTATCAAAAAGACATGGCGATTTTTTGCCCCAAAGCGGTGCGCTTCCGAGCCAAAATGGAACACGCAATCCTGGCGGTGAAGGATGCCTATGGTATGCCGGACAAGTTTAGGGAGAACGGTTCTGATGTGCGGAGCGAATTACCGATCATACCGCCACTGGCGTCTGAAACTATCCGTGACCAAGGTCATGCCATCTTCGCGCGGTGCACAGTGGTGTACAAAGCGGCGCGTGCCGAGGAGAACTTTGAGGTGGGTGGCTAAATGGATACGGCAATTACGTTGACAGCCACCGAATTATATGGGTATATACTTTGAAAACGATTATAACTGGCGTCACTAATATTTCCAGATACGGGAGCCAACAAGAAAAATGATTCTAAATACCTACGTCAGTCTTAATCGCATCTAACCTTCATTCATGAGCGCTGACGATCAATCATCGCCGGAACATCCCCAGCCACAATCGCCTCATCCACTGAGCCTGCACAAGGCAATATTGCAGCTGCTTGAGCTGCTCGCCAGCCACAAGCTGGAAGAAGATCTGCTGCGCAAGGTTATCGAAGACCTAACCGCGCTAATCAAGGCGCGCTACGGTGCCATTGGTCTTGTCGATGAGTCCGGAAAGCTCGAGCAGTTTATCTACACCGGTATCCCTCCCGAGGAGGCCCAGCGCATCGGCCCCCTGCCGGAAAGCAACGGCCTTTTGGGTGTCGTGCTTCACCAGAATCAAACCCTGCGGCTGGAGGAGATGAAGCGAGATCCGCGTTCCGTGGGCTTTCCGCTCCACCATCCGCCGATGAAAAGCCTGCTGGCAGCGCCAATCTCGCACCA
This sequence comes from Sulfurifustaceae bacterium, assembly GCA_041481225.1. Taxonomy (GTDB): domain Bacteria; phylum Pseudomonadota; class Gammaproteobacteria; order Acidiferrobacterales; family Sulfurifustaceae; genus Sulfuricaulis. Next base: position 7,514 of record JBGPBL010000039.1, read on the forward strand.
GGACAAGGTCTACGGGCGTGTTTACTTAAGCGACAAAACCGATGGGACGCCGTTCAACGAAAACGATGAATCGCTGGTTAAACACTATGCCGATGCCCTGGCCTTATTGCTGATCTATCAATACAGCCGCACTGAGCACGAGAAGGGGGCGTTGCAGATGCACGAGCTGTCTAGCGCGGTGGAACAGACAGCCGACTCCGTCATCATCACCGACAAAGAGGGCATGATTCAGTACGTCAATTCGGCATTTGAGAAGACCACCGGCTACACCCGTGATGAAGCGATCGGCAAGAAAGCCAACCTGGTTAAATCCGGTGCGCATGACACGGCTTTCTACCAGCTCCTGTGGGACACCATCCGGCGCGGGGAGTCATTTCGCGCCATATTCAGCAACCGCCGCAAAGACGGAACCCTGTACCACGAAGAAAAGACCATCACGCCGCTTAAGGACAGCACGGGAAAAATCACGCGTTTCGTTTCAACCGGCAAGGACATCAGCGACCGCATGCGCGCAGAAGGGGAGAATCTGCGCATGCGGAACTTCCTGGATTCTGTAGTGGAAAATCTGCCCAACATGCTTTTCGTTAAAGAGGCAAAGCATCTGCGCTTTGTGCGCTTCAATCGTGCCGCCGAAGAATTATTGGGGATCCCTCGCGAGGACATGCTCGGCAGGAATGACCATGACTTCTTTCCCAAGAATGAAGCTGATTTCTTCGTCTCTAGAGACAGAGAGGTATTGAATAGCGGAAAACCCCTCGACATTCCGGTGGAACAAATACATACGAAACATAAAGGCATAAGAACCCTTCATACCAAAAAGATCCCGATTCTGGACGAAGACGGAAAGCCCCGTTATCTGCTCGGCATTTCTGAAGATATCACGGAACAAAAACGCTCGGAGGATATGCTCGCGCGCCTGGGCCGCATTCTCGACAACTCCTCCAATGAGATTTATGTCTTTGATGCCGACACGCTGCAATTCATACAAACCAACCAGGGCGCGCAGCGGAATCTGGGTTACTCCATGGAGGAACTCAAAGCCCTCACACCGCTCGATTTGAAACCCGAATTCACTAAACAAAGCTTCGAAGCGCTTGTCGCGCCGCTGCGCCGTGGGGAACAGGACACAATCACATTTGTCACCACGCACCGGCGCAAAGACGGGACTCTGTACCCCGTTGAGGTACGGTTACATCTGTCCTCCACCGAAAGCCCGCCAGCATTTGTCGCCATCATCCAAGATATCACCGACCGTCGCAAAACCGAGGAGCGCCTGAATTATCTCGCGCATCACGATGCCCTGACGGGCCTGCCCAACCGTACCCAACTGCAGGACCGGATGAAATACGCCATGGGCGAGGCCGACCGGCGCGAGCGCATGGTGGCGGTGATGTTTTTGGATCTCGACCGTTTCAAGACCATCAATGACACGCTGGGACATGATACCGGGGATGCGCTGCTGAAGGCCGTGGCCGAACGTCTGGCAAGCTGTCTGCGCCCCGGCGACATCGTCTCGCGCCTGGGCGGTGATGAGTTCAGCATCATCCTGGCCAACGTGGCACACGTGGATGATGTCACGTCGGTGGCGCAGAAAATCATGGGGCAGTTCCTGCCCCCCTTCCGGATTGGCGGCCGCGACCTGTTTACCAGCCCGAGTATCGGCATCACCCTTTATCCGCTGGACGAGAAGGACACGGCGAGCCTGCTCAAAGACGCCGATGTCGCCATGTATTATGCCAAGAAGCTGGGCGGCAACGCATTCCAGTTCTACGCTTCGGAACTCAACATCCGGGCGGCACGGCAGCTGGAGCTGGAGACCGGGCTGCGGCAGGCACTGGAGCGGCAGGAATTCGTTTTGCACTACCAGCCGCTGGTGGACGTGAAAACCGGCCGGATCAGGGGCATGGAAGCGCTGCTGCGCTGGCAACATCCCGAATTCGGATTGGTTCCGCCGTTGGACTTCATCCCGCTGGCTGAGGAAACCGGCCTGATCATTCCCATCGGCGAGTGGGTGCTGAAGACCGCCTGTGCCCAGATCAAGGCCTGGCATGAGACAGGGTTCCCGGCGCTGCAGGTAGCAGTCAATCTGTCGAGCAATCAGGTTCGCGACAAAAACCTGATCGATGCCGTCAAGCAGGCGCTCGATGCCGCCGGGCTTGAAGCGCGGTATCTCGACCTGGAACTGACGGAGTCCGTGCTCATGCAGGATATGGAATTGGCTGCCACGATTCTGAAAGAACTTAAAGCGGTTGGGGTATCATTTTCACTCGATGACTTTGGCACCGGTTATTCGTCACTTTCCTATCTCAAGCGTTTCCCGATTGATTACCTGAAGATAGACCGATCTTTTGTGCGCGATGTTACCGCGGACCTCTTCGGGGCGGGCATTGTCCGCGCCATCATCGTTATGGCCCACACGCTTAACATCAAGGTCGTAGCCGAAGGGGTAGAAACTTACGAACAGCTCGCGTTCCTGCAGAAGGAGGGCTGTGACATCACCCAGGGATATTACTGCAGTCCACCGCTCACCGCGGAATCCTTTACTGATCTCCTGCACGACTGGCAGCACATCAGGCTCGGAAAATGCCTTATCACCGAAAAGAAAGTCAGAAAACCACGCAAACGTTAAACGGTGTTCAGATTCTCTCTGTGACCAAAGGCCAAACGGGCGCTGGTTTCGCGCGGTCTCGGTCTGGCCGGCGCCTGTCGAGAGAACGAGTAATTTTGACGTTCTCACCGGCCGATTTCCATTCTGCCACCCGCAAACCTTCCGCTTCCTGCGAACTGGAACGATTCTTGCTGATACGCTCACTGACATGGATGAGAATTGGCTGCGAGAAACGATCGAGCGCCAACGCGCGGGGCTGTCCGCGCGCCTGACGCTGCCGCTCGCCCACATCGCCGAGGCCTGCGCGCCGGTTTGGGACGATCCCGAGGCCCTCGATCACGCGCTGGCGACCGGCCTGACCGCGATTTCACCCTGTAATTTGCTGTATGCCATCGATACCGCAGGCCGGCAGTTGAGCGCCAACGTGAGCCCAGATCATCTGGACACAACCCTGCGTGGGCAAAATCTCGCCGACCGGCCGTATCTGGTGAGTGCCGTGCCCAGCTCCGGCTTCCTGCTGTCCGACGTGTACATCAGCCGTGTCACGGCGCGTCCGTGCGTCACGGCGGTGCAGGCCGTCCCCATAATGGGGCATGTGACAGGATTCATCGCCGCCGATTTCGTACTGCGTGACCTGCCTCTGGTTGAGACGCCGGCCCGCGGCGCGGCAGGCTGGCGCCAGATCAAGGGCGACCCGGCCATCCGGGACACGGTCTTCAGCCAGCAGCGTACTACCAGCGAGATGGACCGGCATATGCCGGACGTCATCGCTATCGTGGACGAGCTGCTTGGCGATCGCGGCGTGTTTCACGTCAAGCTGCACTTTTCGAGCTCACGCGCCACGCTGTGGCTGACCGACGATCCTTACCGTTACCGGGTGCACGTGCTCGAGGAAATCACCGACCCGGCGCTGTGTCTCGCCTACCCCCAGCGGCCTTACTCCGACATGGCGGTGATCGCACGCGATCGCATCAAGGAAATCTTCGACCGCTTCGTCCTACTGCGCAATGGAGACAATACCTTGTATCTGCGTTCCGGTTCGCTCAATCTCATCAACGGTATGGTTGGGCTCACCTTCTCCTGCGACGGTACACATTACCTGCCGGTCGGCGAGTTCCTGTCCAAGGATGAACGCTTCTGGTTCGGATCCTGATTCGAGAATCCCAGACGCGCCGGTTACTTCGGCTCCAATTGCGCGGCGCTGGTGCAGCAGTGAGTTGATTTGCACCCATTTCGTGCGTGCAAATTGGGAACAGAACGCAGTGCGGAGGTCGTCACCAACGCCGTTGCGTGGTGTGCCTTCGTAATTCTTTGACTCAGCACGAGAAAGGCGGCAGCGACCGCCAATCTTGCCGCCTGCCTCCAGTGTTTTGCGAACCATGCAGATTGGCACGTGAATTGCCTATGTATGCCACAAGGAGCTCGCCGAACACATGCACACCAGAACATTCCGCTACATCGATGGGCTCGCGCCAAACGTCGTGGCCATTGCGTATGTGATGGTCGGGTACGCCTTCGGCCTTGGTGCCATGCTCAGCGACAGTGGCTGGGCCAATATGGCGGGAGTCCTGTTGTTCAGCCATGCCTTGGTAGTCGCGGCTTACCTGATCCACGAGTGTGCTCACAACACTATCTTCACGGACAGCCGCTGGAACGCCCGCCTCGGTGACTTGCTCCTGTGGCTCACCGGTTCCTGTTACGGCCGCTACGAGGATATCCGCCACAAGCATTTCCGCCACCACGTCGACCGGGCCGACGTGGTGACTTTCGACTTCCGCCGGCAGCTGCTGCGCTATCCGCGCCTGCTGCGTGTCATGTACGGGCTCGAGTGGTTGTATATCCCGGCGGTCGACCTGATGATGCACGCGCTCGTGATCGTGCTGCCGTTCCGCATGGCCAACCGCCGCGAGCGGCGAACCCGTGTAATGACGGTGTTTCTGGTCCGCGGGGCGCTGTTCGCGATCCTTGCGTATCTGTCATTAAAAGCGTTGGTGCTGTATGCCGTGGCCTATCTTTTGTTTTTGCACGTGCTGCGTTTCATGGATGTGCACCAGCATACCTACGAGGTCTGGGAGACGTTAGAGCGGCCCCGTGGAGAACAGGACGATTGTTTTGATCGCGAGTACGAACAAGGCAACACCTTCTCAAACCTGATTTCATTACGGCACCCATGGCTCAATCTGCTGACGCTGAATTTCGGCTACCACAATGCCCATCATGTGCGCCCCACGGTGCCTTGGTACCGGCTGCCAGCCTTGCACGCCACGCTGTCCGGCGAGGATCTTCCTCAGATACTGCCTTTCCGCAATTTGCTGCGGTCCTACCATCGCCATCGCGTTGCCCGTGTTCTCAACGGCGACCCGCCCGGCATCGACGTTGGTGATGGACGGGACTTTATAGGCGTCGTGGGCGTGTCGTTTCTGACCGGACACTGATCATGACACAGGTCCGGCGTTTCTGGCCGATCCTCACCGGCACCCACCGCTATGACAAGAGTCTGTCAACCCGCGGTCGCGGAAACGGCATGTTCATTGATGCACCGATCCTTGCCTACCTGATCGAGACCGCCAACGGCCGGATTCTTTACGACGTCGGATGCGACTACGGCAAGATCGCCGATGCGACGCAGCGCCAGCGCTACTACGACAACCCGGTGTTCCCCTTTGGCCCGCCGCAAATGACCGAGGAGCAGCGTCTGTCCCGCCGCCTGGCGGCGCTCGGCCTCGGCCCGCATGACATCGATGTCGTGTTCCTCGGGCATCTGCATTTCGATCACAGCGGCGGCCTGAGCGAGTTTGCCCAGGCCGAGGCCCACGTGCACGCGGAGGAGTGGCGTGCGGCGCGCGAGCCCGCGGATAGCGTGTACTTTGCGGACGATTTCGCTCATCACCGTCGCTGGCGGTTCTTCGACAGCGACTACGACCTGGTGCCGGGCGTGCGCGCGATCGAATCGCCCGGCCACACCGCCGGCCATGCATCGCTGTGGATCGAGCTGGCGCGCGGCGCGCCCATTTTGCTTTGCGGGGACGCCGCCGATCTCGAGGAAAACCTGGTCGATGAAGTCGCACCCGGACTGTGCTGGCAGGAGCGGGACGAGTTGGCGGTGGAGAGCATCCGCAAGCTAAAGGCTATTGCGCGCTCGACCGGCGCCGAGCTTTGGCCGAATCATGACATGACGTTTTATCAATCACGCCGCCCGTTTCCGCAGTTCTACAGATAGCCATGGCGCAGGACGTACCGGAGGTCTATCGCGGTTTGTGGCGCCGGCGCCTGATTCAGACGCCTGCGGCTACCGATCGCACGACCACGGTCTATTGGTTGCAGACGGCCAGCCTGTTCGGCGACGTGCGTATCCCGGCCAATCGTGTCGGCAACGATCTGCGCGCGCTGGCACGACAGCAGGGGTTTGCCGGGTGTCTCGAGGTCGCCGGTGACACCCTTTCTTGGAGGCGGTGGCTGGACTACCAGCCGCCGGCGGCGCCGGATGTTGCGCGCGTGCATTTTTCGGGTGATGTGCTGGTCGAGCAGGGTATACACGCCGAATACCGCGAGGAGTGGGAGCGGGTCCAGCCGGCGGATCCCGACACCATTGCGCTCAGTCTTCAGGCAGAACGCGATGCGCGGGGCCGCGAGTGCAGCCGTTCCGGGGTGCTGGTGGCGAGCGGTGAGTATTTTGTGTTGGCACTGGACCGGCAGCACAGGTTGCCGCCGGCTTCCGACCTCGGTGAGCTCATCGACAGTACGTCGTACACGGACGAGGAAAAGGCCGCATTCCTCGATTGCACGATTGATTTTGGCGTGCGCCGGGAAAAAGATATCTGGCGGGTGCAACACTCGACGCAGCCGCACAATGAGGGTGAGGCGCTGCAGACATTGTACGGGGCATGGTATGCCGACGGTCCGGAGCACTTTCTGCAATACGTCACAGGCGGTGTGCGGCGGCGCTGGCGTGTCGTCGAACTTGGCCCTGCCTTCAGCGGATTGCCGCGGTGATACCGATGCTGCCGTTGGCGGTGCTGGCATCGGCCTCGTTCATGTGGGGTCTTGCCTGGTTGCCACTCAAGGCGCTCGAGCGCATGGGTCTGAGCGGAGTTGCGCTTACGTTTCTTGCGTGTGGGACCGCGGCGACGCTGCTGCTGCCGTTGCTGTGGCGCCAGCGACGTGCCTGGCCCGGTGACAGCGGTTCTTTGCTGCTCATCGCTGCGCTCGGCGGCTACGCCAATCTGGCGTTCACGGTCGCCATGATCTACGGCGAAGTGGTGCGGGTGATGGTGTTGTTCTACCTGCTGCCGGTGTGGGGCGTACTTGGCGGGCGATTGTTCCTTGGTGAGCGGCTCGATGTCTGGCGCATCCTGGCTATTGTTGTGTCGATCACCGGTGCATTAATGCTGCTCGGCGGTCCTCGGGTATTCACGGGCGCGGTCGACTGGACCGACTGGCTGGCGGTAAGCTGCGGCCTGAGCTTTGCCGGCAACAATCTGGTCTTTCGTGCGCGCCAGCGGATCCCGCTCGCGAGCAAGACAACAGCAATGCTGCTTGGGGCTACTGGTCTCGCCGCCCTGTTATTGACGTTGCACGTTCAACCCTGGCCAGACGGATCCGAACTGAGCTGGCTGGCCGGAGGTGCCTACGGGATCGCGTGGCTGCTGGTGGCGACGCTGGGCACGCAGTTCGGCGTGACTCACATGCAGGCCGGTCGCGCCTCGATCATTATCATCCTGGAACTCGTTACCGCTGTGGTGACGGCAACCCTGATCGGTGGCGAGCACATGAGTCCAGTCGAAATGGCCGGTGGGGCGATGATCCTTGCCGCTGCGCTTATTGAGGCGCGCCGCACGAGTTAGAAAAACTTCAGGTAGCGCTTGCGCGCCGACCGTCAGGATGGCCATGTCCAGACCGCGGTCGCGCAGCGCGGCAATCTGTTCGAAGGTCTCTTGCCAGCGTACCGGTTGCATGGCTCAGGCCGGCGCGAGATTGTCGACGAAACGCTCGGTGCGCTGGGTGGTTTCGTTCAGCTCGTTCAGCAGTTTCTTGCTGGTGACGCCAAGCGGAATGTCATAGGTAATGGTGGCACCGTATCTGCCTGGGGCCTGCGGATCGAGGCGCACCTTGTCGAAGACCAGCAGGCGGGTGCCCAGCTCGAAACCTTCCTGAAGATCATGGGTGATCATGAAGACGTTCATCTTGCGCTTTTCCCATAGACCGAGGATGAGCTTGTGCATATCAGCCGACAGGCCCGGATCGAGCGCTGCAAACGGCTCGTCGAGCAGCAGGATCTTGGGATTGCAAATCACCGATTGCGCGATCGACAGGCGCTGCTGCATGCCGCCGGACAGTTGCGCGGGATACTTGTCTTGCGCGTCCAGCAGACCGACCGCATTGAGCATGTCGCGGGCGCGGTCGATTGCTTCGCGACGGCGTGCACCAAACAGCCGTCCGGTCAGCGGCGCCGCCCCCAGCTCCAGGCCGAGCAGGACATTGCTGAGGACGGTCAGGTGCGGAAAGACGGAATAGCGCTGAAACACGATTCCGCGGTCCGGCCCGGGTTCATCGGGCAGCGGTTCGCTATCTATAAGGAATGTCCCGCGCGTGAGCTGCTCCTCGCCAAGCAGCATGCGCAGGAAGGTGGTTTTGCCACAGCCCGAGGCGCCGACAATGGTAATGAACTCGTTGTCCCTGACATCGAGATTGACGTTTTCCAGCACCACCTGGTCGCCGTATTCCTTCCACAGATGGCGGATCGAGAGGGTGGTCATGGGGTTATTTCGTCCGAGTCGCGTACCACGGAAAGGCGCTGCGTGTCAGGCGGCGCAGCAGGTAGTCCATGGCAAAAGCAATCAGCGTGATCCAGATGACATAGGGCAGGATCACATCCATTGCCAGATAGCGGCGAATGAGGAATATCCGGTAACCCAGGCCGTTTTCGGCCGCGATCGCCTCGGCGGCAATCAGAAACAGCCAGGCACTGCCGAGCGAGAGGCGCAGCGAATCCAGCAGGCGCGGCAACAGTTGCGGCAGGACCACCCGGACGATGAGCTGCCACGACGAGGCGCCCAGCGTCTGGGCCTTGATGATCTGTTCGGCGGGAATCTCACCGGCGCGCAGCGCCAGGTCGCGAATCAGAAACGGGGTAATGCCAATGACGATCAGTACGACCTTGGAAAGTTCGCCAAGGCCGAACACGATAAAAAGAATCGGCAGGATTGCCAGCGGCGGGATCAGTGACAGGGTGGCAACAAAGGCGGACAGGCCGGCGCGCGCGTACGGCACGATGCCGGTGCCGATTCCCAGCAGCAGTCCCAGCGTGGCACTGATCGCCAGACCCCAGCCAAGCCGCACCAGGCTGGCCGCGGTGTCGGCCCACAGCAGTACCTGGCCGGTGCGGGCATCCGTATCGATGGCGTATTGCTGGATGGCGGCCCCGATGGTGGTGAGGGCCGGCAACAGTTTGTCTTCGGGATTGTTTGCCAACCGCGCCGAGGAACCGACGAGGTAGGCAAACAGTACCAGCAGGAAGGGCAGCGCGGCGAGTAATGCCGCGCTGCCAGTCGAGGGACGCAGATTAATGATGCGTCGCATGGGTTTTGCCGGTTACAGCTTGCCGTCAGCGGCCATCTGCATAAAGGCCGGCTCATAACGCAGCTTCACGTTCTGGCTATTGCCGAGGGTTTTTCCGCCTGGAAAGCTGATGCCGACGACGTCAACGCTCTTCGCGCCCTGGCCAAGCAGGCCGTGGCTGAACGAGAACTTGCGAACATAATCCATCGTCTTCACGAGCGTCGGGCTCTTGGTGAAGCTCACTGCTTCGGCGGGTTTGTAGAACATGCGTGTGGTCTTGAGCTGGCTCTCGAAACCGGCGAGGTCGGTGCCGGAGGCCTTGGCCATGTCGGTACGCGCCGCTACGCCGGCGGCATCTGCACTGGCCATCAGCGCGATGGTCTCATACCAGGCGCCGACCAGGGCCTTGGCGAGCTTCGGGTTGTCCTTGAGCACCTCGGTCTTGACCATCATCATGTCGATGATCTCGCCGGGAATCTTGCTCGAGTCGAACACCTCGGTGTTGCCGGGCTGGGCCTTGATGGTGCTGAGCTGCGGGTTCCAGGCCACGAGCGCCGTCACCTGCGGGGTGGCGGAGGCGGCGACGATATCGGCATCCGAGGTGTTGACGGTCTTGATGTCCTTCTCGGACAGCTTCACCGATCCCAGGCCGCGCGCCAGCAGGTAGTGTGATACCGACAGCTCGACCAGGTTGACCTTCTGGCCCTTGATGTCGGTGAGTTTTTTGCCGGTGCCTTTGAGGATGATGCCGTCATTACCGTTGGAGAAGTCACCGACGATCAGCGCGGTGGTATCCACACCCCCGGCGGCCGGAATCGTCAGCGCATCCATATTGGTCATGCCGCAGGCATCGAACTTGCCGGCGGTGTACTGGTTGATCGATTCAATGTAGTCGTTGACCTGTACCAGGTCGATCTTGATACCGTACTTGTCGGCCCATTTCTTGAGGATGCCTTCCTTGGCCATGTAGTCCCACGGCATCCAGCCGACGTAAATACTCCAGGCCACCTTGAACTCCTGTTTCTCGGTGGCCTGGGCGACTGGCAGTCCGAAGGTCAGGGTCAGGACGAATAACAGCGACGAAACAACCAGCCGTTTTGCAAAACCTCGCATGATGCACCTCGTGTAGTTAAGTGTTCAACGTTGCGGTGCGGAGGTGGGTTCCATGACACGGCTGACGGAGCGCCGCGGTCAGGATCACCGAATCCCCGCGTTCGATCTCCCGGGCTTTTGTCCCGCCGTGTGTCCAGCGCTGGCTGGATTGCCTCTCTCGGACCAGCGTCGGCACTCTGTCGACCGGAACCCTAGAGGCACATTCACTCTGGGTATTAGCAATTCGCGTGCCTACCCGCGCCGTGATCGCGATGCACCTATCACCGGCTCGCGAGGAGGCGCACAAACCGCTTGTGGCCAAGTACTTTCTGCGGTCGACGTCTGTTTCCGTCAATCGTGCCTGCACGCGCTGCACGCGCCATTCAGAGTTATGCCTGCACTGCGGTAGTGCAATTGACCCGTGCCACGCACCACGAACGTGCCACAGGAAGACGCGCACCGTGGGAGCGAGTCGCCAGGTACAGAGGTTTTCGGAATTTCGGTTGTGGTACGAGACTTGCTATTGGCTAAGCACACAAATCACCAACATGTGGCAAAACCCATTAGGATGACGCTATCGATGATTCCGGTTGCACCCGAACGGTTGCTGTGGCAAGAGGTTGTGCCCGGCGGCGGGCATTGGTCTGGCGTCTTGCGGCGCGGCAGCACCCTGCGCCTCATCGATCTGAGTGGCGGCGCCAATGTCACGGCGCTCTTTTTCAATCACGACGAAAAACTCGAGCGTTACAACATGGCTGACACGCTGAAGGCACAGCACACCGCGCGCCTGACCCACGGAAACGTATGCTATTCAGACATGGGGCGGGTGCTGTGCTCGATCACGGCGGATACGGCTGGCTGGCACGATCCCCTGGGAGCTGTTTCCACGGCCGAGTCGTGTCGCAAGAAGTACGGCGAGCGCTCGTATCAGGAATATCGCAATGACATGATCCGCAGCACCCGGGACGGCTTGCTGATCGAACTGGGGAAGTGGGGGCTCGGAAAGCGCGATCTCGTCCCTGGCATCAATTTCTTCAGCAAGGTGGTGGCGGACGCCGCCGGGCGAATTCAATTCATCAGCGGGCACCCCGTGGCTGGCAGTTTTGTTGACCTGCGTTTCGAGATGAACGTGCTCGTGGCGCTGTCGACGGCGCCACACCTGCTCGATCCGAATCCGCGCTGGGAGCCGAAGCCGGTGCAGTTGATTGCGTGGCGATCCGATCCACCGGGCGATGATGACTATTGCCGGAATTTCCGCCCGGAGAACCGGCGCGGTTTTTACAACACCGAGATTCTGTTCCGTTGAACCATGAGCACATCCAGCCTCGTTGAAAGCCACCTGGACCCTACCCGCGCCGTATTCGATTACGTTCTGCCGGCGGGGGAGCCGTGGCTCCACGAAATCCGCAGGGGCCAGGTGTTTCGCATCGTCGATCTCGAGGGCAATCAGGCGGTTGATACGTTGTTCTATAACGCCCGCAATCCGATTGAGCGCTACAGCGCCAAGGACACGCTCGCGCAGCAGGGAATGATCTATCTTACCACCGGCTCAAAGCTCATCTCGAACGAAGGCAACGTCATGTTGACGATCGTTGCCGACACTTGCGGCCGGCACGACACGCTGGGCGGGGCGTGCGCCGCCGAAAGCAACAGCGTGCGTTATGCGCCCGACAAGAAACACATGCACAATTGTCGCGACAGCTTCCTGACCGCACTCGCGTGCTGGGGCGAGCCTTACGGGTTGAGCAAGCGTGACCTCGTTGCCAACATCAACTTCTTCATGAATGTGCCGGTCACGCCGGAGGGTGGGCTCACGTTCGCCGACGGTGTGTCGGCGCCGGGCAAGTACGTCGAAATGCAAGCCGGGATGGACGTCCTGGCGCTTATTTCCAACTGCCCGCAACTCAATAATCCGTGCAACGCCTACAATCCGACCCCGGTGCGGCTGCTGGTTTGGGATCCGGTGTAGCGCGTCAACGCGGCCTGCGGGACGACTCGCAGGACTCCTTGATTAGACCGGGACGACCCGGCGACAGACTGTGCGAGGAGCGATGTTCAAGAAAGTCCTGATTGCCAATCGTGGTGCCATCGCCTGCCGCATCATCCGTACCTTGAAGAAAATGGGCGTCGGCTCCGTGGCCGTATATTCCGAGGCCGATGCCGCCTCGTCACATGTGCGGCTCGCCGACGAGGCGGTGCTAATAGGGCCGCCGCCGGCAATCGAAAGCTATCTTTGCGCTGAACGCATGCTCGAGGCGGCCCGTGCAACCGGCGCCGAGGCCATTCATCCGGGCTACGGTTTTCTCAGTGAGAATCCAGAGTTTGCCGAACGCTGCGCGGCGGAAGGCGTCGTCTTTATCGGCCCGACACCGGCCCAGATGCGTGCCTTCGGGTTGAAGCATACGGCGCGCGAGATCGCTGCTGCCAACGGCGTACCGTTGCTGCCGGGTAGTGGACTGTTGGCGGATAACGGGCATGCACTCGCCGAAGCCGCCCGCATCGGTTACCCCGTGATGCTGAAGAGCACCGCCGGTGGCGGCGGTATCGGCATGCGCCTGTGCTGGGCCGACGACGAGCTGCGCGAGGCGTATGCCGCCGTACAGCGTCTGGCGAGCGCCAATTTCAAGGATGCCGGCATCTATGTCGAAAAATATGTCGAGGAGGCGCGCCACATCGAAGTGCAGATCTTCGGCGACGGCCGCGGCAATATCGTGGCGCTCGGCGAGCGCGATTGTTCGGTGCAGCGGCGCAACCAGAAGGTCATTGAGGAGACACCGGCACCCGGCCTGACCGCTGTACAGCGCGAGCGGTTGCTTGTGACGGCGGTCCGGCTTGCGCGGGCGGTCAACTACCAGTCGGCGGGCACCGTGGAGTTTGTCTACGACGCCGCCAGCGGCGAGTACTACTTCCTCGAGGTCAATACGCGTTTGCAGGTGGAGCACGGCGTAACGGAAGAGGTGACGGGCATTGATCTTGTGGAGTGGATGGTCCGCCAGGCTGCCGGAGAATTGTCGCTCACGGACGTTCACATCAAGCCTCACGGGGCGGCGATTCAGGCGCGCCTCTACGCCGAGGATCCGGCACGAAACTTCCAGCCTTGCGCCGGCATCCTCACCGAGGTGCAGTTTCCGCCGTATGTGCGCGTCGACACCTGGATCGAACGCGGCTGCGAGGTTCCCCCGTACTACGATCCGCTTCTCGCCAAGATCATTGTTCGTGGCGAAACGCGCGAGCGCGCGATCGAGGCGCTGGAGCAGGCGCTTGCCGCCACGCGCGTCGCCGGTATCGAAACCAATCGCGCCTATCTGCGCCACATTCTTGCGCAACCGGTCTTTCGCGAGGGCCGGCAGACCACGCGCTTTCTCAACGCGCTGCACTATCAGCCACGCGCGATCGAGGTACTCGAACCGGGTGTGCAGACGAGCGTGCAGGATTATCCCGGACGGCTTGGATTCTGGCAGGTCGGTGTGCCACCCTCCGGTCCGATGGATGCGCTGGCCTTCCGTCTGGCCAACCGGCTGCTTGGCAATGCGCCGGATGCGGCCGGGCTGGAAATGACGGTGTCCGGGCCGACGTTCAGGTTCCGCTGTGACACGGTCATCGCCCTCACTGGCGCGGAAATGCAGGCGGAACTCGACGGTGCGCCACTCGACAACTGGTGCGTGCACCGCGTCAGCGCCGGCAGCATCTTGCGCCTGGGCAGTGTGCATGGCGCCGGCTTGCGGGCCTATCTCGCGGTTGCCGGCGGTTTCGATGTGCCACGGTATCTCGGTAGTCGCGCTACGTTCACGCTTGGCCAGTTCGGCGGTCACGCCGGACGGACACTGCGTGTTGGCGACATGCTGCCGCTGGCGCAGACCTCGAGCGGGATGCCGGCACAGGCGCGGCTCGCTCCAGCCGACATACCTCGATATAGCAATCACTGGGAGATCGGTGTCCTGGATGGCCCGCACAGTGCGCCCGATTTCTTTACCGATACGGATATCGAGATATTCTTTGCTACCGACTGGGAGGTGCACTACAACTCGAGCCGCACGGGCGTGCGTCTTATCGGGCCGCGCCCACAATGGGCGCGCGCGGACGGCGGCGAGGCCGGGCTGCACCCCTCCAACATTCACGACAACGCCTATGCCATCGGCGCCATCGACTTCACCGGCGACATGCCGGTGATTCTCGGGCCGGACGGCCCCAGCCTGGGCGGCTTTGTCTGTCCGGCGGTGGTGGTAAAGGCGGAGGTGTGGAAGCTCGGGCAGCTCAAGCCCGGCAATACGGTTCGGTTCAAGGCGCTCACGCGCGACGAGGTGCGTTCGATCGAGGTTGCGCAGGAGCAGTTCATCGACACCCTGGCCGAACCTGAAGCCGTCCGCATGGTATCGAGGCCGCGGCCAAAGGAGGCGGTGCTGGCACGATTGCCGGCGGTGGAAGGGGACATCGACGTCGTATATCGCCAGGCCGGTGACAAGTATCTGCTCATCGAATACGGTCCGCCGGTGCTCGACCTGAATTTGCGGATGCGTGCACATGCGTTGCAAACCTGGCTTGAGCGCGTGCGGCCACGTGGCATCATCGACCTCACCCCGGGCATCCGTTCGTTGCAGGTGCACTACGACAGTCTTGTGCTGCCGCTTCCGGCGCTGCTTGAGATCGTCATGGCGGCCGAGCGGGAACTGCCCGCGACCGAGGGCATGCGCGTGCCGACGCGAATCGTCCACCTGCCGCTCGCCTGGAACGATTCGCAGACACGCCTGGCGATCGAGAAATACACGCAGTCCGTGCGCAAGGACGCGCCGTGGTGCCCGAGCAACCTCGAGTTCATCCGGCGTATCAACGACCTTGATTCCATCGACGAGGTCAAACGCATTGTGTTCGAGGCGAGCTACCTGGTGCTTGGTCTTGGCGACGTCTATCTCGGTGCCCCGGTTGCCACACCGCTCGACCCGCGCCATCGTCTGGTCACCACCAAGTACAACCCGGCGCGTACCTGGACACCGGAAAACGCGGTCGGTATCGGCGGCGCCTATCTTTGCGTCTACGGCATGGAAGGTCCGGGCGGCTACCAGTTCGTGGGGCGAACCCTGCAGATGTGGAACCGCTGGCGCGAGACCGCCGAGTTTGAGACCGGCAAACCCTGGTTGCTGCGGTTTTTCGACCAGATCCGATTTTTCGAGGTGAGCGAAGCGGAACTCATGCGGATACGTGCCGATTTTCCCCTGGGCCGCTATCGCCTGCGAATTGAGGAGCAGGAATTCAGCCTGCGTGACTACAGTGCCTTCCTTCACACCGAGCGCGAGTCGATCGCCGCCTTCAAGGGGCGACAACAGGCGGCGTTCGACGCCGAGCGTGAGCGCTGGGCGGCGAGCGGCCAGAACGCGTACGCCAGCGATATTTCGGTTGCCGAAGCCGGTCCGGATACCGAGCTCGATCTGCCGGCCGGTGCACGCGCTGTGGCGGCGCACGTGTCAGGGAACCTGTGGAAGGTCGAGGTGAGCGAGGGTACGCGCGTCCAGGCCGGCGAGGTTCTGGTGATTATCGAATCGATGAAAATGGAGATCGCCGTTACCGCCCCATGCAGCGGTCGTGTGTATCGACTGTTCTGCCGGGCCGGGAATGCGGTCACGGCGGGACAGAACCTGCTGGTCATCCTGGAGGAGTGATTCGTGAGCGAACCAAGTCTTGATATCTCCACGCTGCACCGCCTCTACCGGGAGCGCACGATAACGCCGGTGCAGCTGGTTGACATTGTGCAGGAGCGTATCGCGGGCGATGATCCACATCGGGTATGGATCACGCGTCTTGGACGAGAGCAGATGCTTGTCTATGCCCGCGCACTGAAAGGTCGCGATCCCGGAAGTCTGCCGCTCTACGGAGTGCCGTTCGCGATCAAGGACAATATAGATCTTGCGGGGGTTCCGACCACCGCTGCCTGCGCAGAATTTTCCTATACTCCGGCGCGCTCGGCGACGGTAGTGCAGCGCCTCATCGATGCCGGGGCGATTCCGGTCGGCAAGACCAATCTGGATCAATTCGCCACCGGCCTGAACGGCACGCGCTCCCCGTTTGGCGCCTGCCGCAATAGCTTCGATAGTGAGTACATCGCGGGCGGTTCCAGCTCCGGATCCGCCGTGGCCACCGCGCTGGGACAGGTGAGTTTTGCGCTTGGCACCGATACCGCGGGCTCCGGCCGTGTGCCAGCGGCGTTCAACAACCTGGTTGGCTTGAAACCGACGCGCGGTCGGTTGTCGATGAGTGGCGTGCTGCCGGCTTGTCGGACGCTTGATTGCGTCTCGATCTTTGCCTTGACGGCCGCCGACGCGGGCGCGGTGCTCGAGGTGGCGAACGGATTCGATGCGCAGGACCCATACTCGCGGGTGAGCAGCAGCCTGCGCCGCATCCCAGGCGAGCGTTGGCGATTCGGCGTGCCTTCCCCGGCTCAGCTCGAGTTCTTCGGCAACCGCGAGTATGAGTCGGCATTCGAGCGTGCGCTAGAGCAGTTCGAGTCGCTGGGAGGCGAGCGTGTCGAGATCGATCTTGAGCCGTTTCTCGAGGCTGCCCGGTTGCTCTATGAGGGCCCTTGGGTTGCGGAGCGCTATGCAGCGATTCAGAACTTCATCGAGCAAAAGCCCGCGGCGCTGCATCCGGTGACGCGGGCAATAATCGAGAAGGGCAGGACGTTCTCGGCGGTAGCCGGATTCAATGCGATGTACCGGATCGCGGCATTGCGGCGTGCGATCGAGCCGACGCTCGAGAAGATCGATGTCCTGGTGACGCCCACGGCCGGTACCACATACCGTATAGACGAGATGGAGGCTGACCCGGTCCGGTGCAACAGCGATCTCGGCTACTACACCAATTTTATGAACCTGCTCGATATGGCGGCGGTGGCGGTGCCAGCGGGTTTCACGGCTGCCGGAATGCCGTTTGGTGTCACCGTTTTCGCCGATGCGTGGAGTGATCGTGCGCTATTGACCCTGGCAGGTCGGCTGCAACGTGCCATGCGCCTGCCACTGGGTGCCACAGGACATCCATTCCCCATCAGCCCCCTGCCGACCCAATCATTTGAGGGCTATGCGTTGGTTGCGGTGTGCGGCGCCCACATGACGGGATTGCCGCTCAACCATCAGCTGACGGAACGCGGCGGCTTCCTGGTTGAGGCAACGCGTACCGGGCCGTATTACCGGTTTTTTGCGCTTCCCGGTGGGCCGCCTGAACGGCCCGGTCTGGTGCGCGTTGTTGGTGGAGGTGCGTCAATTGACCTCGAGGTGTGGGCCTTGCCGCTGTCGGCGTACGGGTCATTCGTTGTGACCATCCCAAGCCCACTGGGCATTGGCACCATTGATCTCATTGATGGTCGCTGCGTGCAGGGGTTTCTGTGTGAAGCCGTGGAA
>JBGPBL010000040.1:0-24130 GCA_041481225.1 Sulfurifustaceae bacterium
GAATCTGATCGCTATCGTCATGATGGCGCTCGGTATGTCTTGCACCTGGGCGCAAGACCAGTCAGTCCCGGCGAAGACGCCCGAAGAGGCAGGGTCGATGCCGGGCATGGACCATAATCAGATGAATCACGGTTCCATGCCGAGTATGGATCAGGGCAGCATGTCCGGCATGGCGCAAGACGTGGGGCATGACATGAGCAACATGAATCAAGGTGGCGGTATGGACTCTGGCTCCATGTCCATGCAGGGCGGCCCGGCCCCGCCCGACGCCCGTGACCCGCATGCCTATTCGGACGGCTACGACTTCGGACCGATTCCGCGGCCGCGGATGGGGGACGAGCACAACTTCAGTTCGCTCTTGGTCGATCGGCTAGAAGGGGCGCGCACCCGTGACAACTCATTCACGGCCTATGACCTGCGGGCCTGGCTCGGCCGGGATTACGACCGCGTGGTGCTCAAGGCCGAGGGCGACGTCGATGGCGGCAAGCTTCAGGAAGCGCGCACTGAACTGCTGTGGGGACATGCGGCGGCCACTTTCTGGGACACGCAACTGGGCATGCGCCACGACGGTGGCGTTGAGCCGAGTCGCCGCTGGCTCGCCTTCGGCATCCAGGGACTGGCGCCCTACTGGTTCGAGGTGGAAGCCACCGGCTATGTCGGCGAGCAGGGGCGGACCGCGTTCCGGTTCGACGTGGAATACGAGCTGTTGCTGACGCAAAGACTCATACTGCAACCGCGTCTCGAGGCGAATGTCTACGGCCAGCGTGACGCCGCGCGCGAACTGGGCGCCGGTTTATCCGATCTCGCTGCGGGGCTACGCCTGCGCTACGAGATTCGGCGCGAGCTCGCCCCCTACGTCGGCATCGAACGCGCTAACAAGTTAGGGACCACGGCGGATTATGCACGGGCCGCCGGTGAAGACACTCAAAATACGCGACTCGTCGCGGGGGTGCGTTTCTGGTTCTGAGCTTGGCACCACACTTTCTGAGTTTGGAGTACAACCTGTTTAACATTAGCCCATGGGCGAAGGACACCGATCATGAAAAAACGTATCGTAATCGAAGTTGTATTGATGACCGGTCTGTTTGCGCTTTCCGGCGCACGGGCCGCGGACAAACTAATGGACCAAGGCGCCATGGACCACGCAGGGATGGCACATGGGGACGACGTTGCCCACGATAAGAATTCATTTACCTTCGGCCAGCCCGGCGATCCCAAGAAGGTCGACCGCACGATACGGATCAAGGCCCTCGACACCATGCGCTACAACAAAGGGGAGCTCACCGTGCGCACGGGCGAAACCGTGCGCTTTATCGTTACGAACACGGGCAAGGTCCGGCATGAATTCGTGATTGGTGACATCGCGGAGCAGCGCGAGCACGCGAAGGAAATGGCGGAAATGCCCGGTATGGTCATGCCCGATGAGGCCAACGGTATCGGTCTCGCGCCCGGCGAAACCAAAAGCATCGTGTGGCAGTTCGCCGGGCCCGGGACAGTCGAACTCGCGTGTCACGTGCCCGGTCACTACGAAGCCGGCATGGTCAGCCGCGTCATTGTTGAGAAAAAGTAGTGCTACGTTCCGGACGCCGATACTAGCGGAAGTACCTTCATGATTGATCGAGGATCCGCGAATGATGCCGACAGGGAATAAATTTTCCGCTGGGTTGCAGCGGCTGGCTGCGTGGGCAGTATTTGCCCTCGTGTTGAATTTCCTCTGGGAGCTGGCGCAACTTCCTCTGTACGACCTGTCGAATGATCCCAATCGGGCCCGGATCGCAACCTATCTCCTCCACTGCGTTTTGGGCGATGTGTTGATTGCCACTGTTCTGTTTGTTCTAACCTCGATAGTCCTGAGGAGCCTTGATAGGCCGGTGGCTAACCCGTGGCGCGGCGGCGCTCTGGTTATCAGCTTGGGACTTGCCTACACCGTGTTCAGCGAATGGTACAACGTGTATGAGACCAAGGCTTGGTCCTACGCGCCCCACATGCCGCTTATTGGCGGTATCGGCCTTACACCCTTGCTGCAATGGCTCGTGGTACCAGCGTTGATGATTATGGCCATTCGGCGTATGCACTAGGGGTGGATGGGTTAAGTGTCACGCGCCAAGATGGAGTGTGTTATCACAAAAAACCTCACGTGGCGTAAATATCTTCTGTCAGCCCCGTGAACGCTGGCGAACAGTGATTTTGACCTGCATCAAAGTTTGTCGTTCAATTTGTGCTTAGCTTGCACCATGGATTTTGTATCGAAGTCGACCGTTTGTCTGAACAGTGGCTATCCATGGAGGAGTTCGCGATGTCGCCAAGCCTGATGCGAATAGGCGCTGCGAGACGGAGGATGTCCATCACCTCCCGGCTGCTGGTGGCGTGGTTATCGCTGTCCCTGTTTCTGGCTCTGACCCCCTGCTGTGAAGTCTTCGCTGATGCCGTTGCACTGCCCACAACCCATGCGGTACTCGATCACGAGCATGACGGACCAGACGGTGTACTGCACTCACCGGAGCCGAACAACTTTCATGATCCGTGCGCGAAATGGCTGGATCATGCCGCCTACACGGTGGGCTCACAGCACCTTGCCGTAACATCGGAATCTACTTCACACCAAGACGCTCCCATTGCACCCCTGTTGTTGCCGATGCCCCACGTCGGGGCTGTGGTGACGGCGCGACTTTCGTACCATCCGCCGCCGGGCCCGGCGCTACCCCTGTACCTTCGCATCGAGCACCTGCTGCTCTAGATATCTTAATTCCCTGTCCCGCGCCGCGACGCGGGGGGTATTCCCGTGTGACCGGCCGTCCGAATCTAAGCGCTGATATCTAAAAATACAGAGGATCTGTTTCACCAAACAGGAGGTGTGCCATGAGGTATGCATCAATTGTAATACCGTTGATTGCGGCGGCGATGTTAAGCGTGTTTTCCTTCGCCGCCGAGCAGAAGCCCCCGTCGATGCCGCCGGCCTTTTCCACCGGGACGGACATGGAAGAGGCGCTGCTCAAATATCCGCTCGGCGTCATCACCAAAGAGGCAGCCTTCTCGCACCATGGCCAGGCCACCAGAAAGATTACGCTGCCGAACGGCGACGAAGGCTGGGTCTACCGCGTGGGCGAGGAATCCGGCCTGCGTACCTATACGTTGGAGTTCAATGACAAAGGGGTTGTCACCGACGTGCTTTACAACGAAAAGGGCCGGCACAACGGGCTGACTGCACTCCAGTTGCAGGCCCAGGCGGCGAAAATGCTTGGACCGGATACGGAAGTGCAACCATTCAAAAAGCATCCACCGGAGGAATATCACTATCAGAAGTGACACCAGGGCATAAACCTCTCAAATATGGAGTAGCTTAATTTGTCCTCAACTAAGGAGCTGACCATGAAGAATCTGACATTCGTTGTTGCGTTGACCGTGCCATTACTGGTGGCTTCAGCCGCCTCGGCAGTCGATGAGCACCATCCGGATCAGACACCAGCCGCCGCCGTGGTGCCGGCCGCGCCCAAGGACGCGGAAAAGGCCGTGCAGCAGATGGGCGAAAACATCAATAAGTTGCGCGCCCAGATGGACAAGATCCAGAAAGCCAAGGATCCGGCCGAGCGCCAGAAGCTCGTACAGGAACACATGCAGACGCTGCGTGCCAGTATGACCACGGCCGCTGCGGTGATGGGCGGCATGCCCGGACCCGGCGGGATGATGGGCGCGGGCATGATGGACTGTCCCATGATGGGATCGATGGGCAACATGATGGGCGAGCAGATGACGCAGCGCATGCAGCAGATGGAGAAACGCATGGACATGATGCAGATGATGCTCGAACAGATGCGCAAACCATAGGCCGGGATACGCTCGGCCGGCAGTGCGAAAAGGAGGTTTTATGGAAAAGTTTGATCCATGGGTAATGGGCGCGGCGCTTACCATCACCTTTGTCGCGGTCTACACGCTTTGCGCCGCGG
Source organism: Sulfurifustaceae bacterium (assembly GCA_041481225.1). Lineage (GTDB taxonomy): Bacteria > Pseudomonadota > Gammaproteobacteria > Acidiferrobacterales > Sulfurifustaceae > Sulfuricaulis. The sequence goes on from JBGPBL010000040.1 coordinate 3,945, forward strand.
CGTTCGCGATCGCGCCGACCGCGACGATCGATTTTTTCAACGCCTGGTTCCATGGCCTAAACCTGGCCGGACTGGAAGTCGGCGCCAAGCCGTTTACATTCGGCGTATTCTTTTATGGGGTGGTGGGTATTGCCGTGGTGGCGTTCATCTGCGGCGCGGTGTTTGCGACAAGCTACAACCTGCTGCGGCGTTTATGTGCCGCACGGTGTGTCTAGCCTGAAGGGAGCAAGAATGGCAACCGATCCGGTATGCGGCATGACGGTGGATGAAAGCCGGGCAGCGGGCAGCGTCGTTCATGCGGGCACGACGTATTACTTTTGCTCTACCGGTTGCCTGCGGAAGTTCGAGGCCAATCCCGCCGCCTATGTGCAGGCCAAAACGCAGACCGTGCCCATGAAGAGGGTGGCAAGCCAGAGCCGTGCCATGCCCGCGACGGCGGCGTTGAAGGCGAAGGCCGCCAAGGACTTGGCCAAGGATCCGATCTGCGGCATGGTGGTGGAAAAGAGCAAGGCGCTTAAGACCGAGCGCGCCGGGCGGGCGTATTACTTCTGCTCGGCCGGATGCCAGCGCACCTTTGAATCCCCGGAACAGGAACTCAAGTCCATGCGCACGCGCGTGGCGGTCGCGCTCACGGGGGTACTGGCGCTCGCGGTCCTGCGTGCGGCGGCGTTCATCGCGCTCGCCGCGGGTGCGACCATCGTCACCTGGGCGCCGATCCCGCAATTGCCGTGGTTCACCTGGGGCATGTGGTTATTTATTCTCGTCACCCCGGTACAGTTCATCGGCGGCTGGAGCTTCTACAAGGGCGCGTGGACCGCGATTCGCACGCGCAGCATCAACATGGATTTCCTCATCGCGCTCGGCACCTCGGTGGCCTACTTCTACAGCGTGGCCGTGATCTTCTTTCCCGGGGTATTGCCGGTGAAGGTCGAGGAACGCGAGGTGTACTTCGAAGTCTCGGCGGTGATCATTGCCTTCGTGTTGCTCGGAAAATATATGGAGGAACTCATCAAGAAACGCTCCTCGGCCGCCGTGCGCAAGCTCATGGACTTGAAGCCTGCAACGGCGCACGTGATCCGCGATGACCAGGAGATGGAAATCCCGGCCGAGTCGGTCATGGTCGGCGAGACCGTGGTGGTGAAGCCGGGCGAGAAGATCCCGACCGACGGTGAGGTGGTCGAGGGCGCCTCGAGCGTGGACGAGTCCATGCTCACCGGCGAGTCCATGCCGGTCGAGAAGCGTCCGGGCGCGTCGATGATCGGAGGCACGCTCAACCGAACCGGCTTACTGCGGTTCAAGGCTACGCGCGTCGGCGCCGAGACGGCGCTGGCGCAGATTATCAAGCTGGTCGAGGAGGCGCAGGCCTCGAGCGCGCCCATCCAGCGCATCGCCGACCAGGTCACGGGCTACTTCGTGCCGGCGGTAGTGATCACCGCGTTCGTCGCCTTCGGCGGCTGGTGGCTCGCCGGCAACTTCCCGCAGGGCCTGCTCGCCTTCATCGCCGTGCTCATCATCGCCTGTCCGTGCGCGCTTGGGATCGCCACCCCGGCGGCGCTCATGGTCGGCGTCGGTAAGGGCGCGGAGGCCGGTATCCTGATCCGCGGCGGCGAGGTGCTGGAACGCGCGCGCAGCCTCACCACCGTCGTGTTCGACAAGACTGGCACGCTCACACGCGGTGAGCCGAACGTGACCGATACCCTGCCGCTCGCCGGCTTCGACGAAACCGCGATTCTGAGACTCGCCGCCACGGTCGAATCTGGCTCGGAGCATCCGCTTGGCGAGGCTATCGTGCGCGCGGCGAAGCATCGCGAGCTCGCGTTGCCCAAGGTCGAGGACTTCGAGGCAATACCGGGTCATGGCATTCGCGGGAAGGCCGCGGGCAGGACCGTGATGCTTGGCAACCGCCGGCTGTTCCAGCGCGAAGGCATCGATACCGCGGCGGCCGAACAGGACATGGTGCGCCTGGAAGGCGAAGGCAAGACGGCGATGCTCGTTGGGAGCGACGGCAAACTCGCCGGCGTCATCGCCGTCGCCGATACGTTAAAGCCGGAAGCCAAAGAGGCGATCGCGGCGCTCAGGCAGGAACGCATCGAGGTGATCCTGCTAACCGGCGACAACCAGCGTACCGCGAATGCGATCGCACGCGAGCTGGGTATCGAAACGGTCATTGCCGAGGTGCTGCCGGTCGACAAGTCGCGCGTGGTCCAGGATCTTCAGAAACAGGGCAAGGTGGTGGCCATGGTCGGCGATGGCGTGAACGACGCACCGGCGCTCGCGGCTGCCGATATCGGCATTGCCATCGGCAGCGGCTCGGACGTGGCCAAGGAGACCGGCGGCATTATCCTCGTCAAGAACGACGTGCGCGATGTGGTCGCGTCGATCCGGCTGTCGCGCGCCACCATGCGCAAGATCAAGCAAAACCTGTTCTGGGCGTTCATCTACAACAGCATCGGCATCCCGATTGCCGCGTTCGGCTTTCTCAATCCGATCATCGCGGCCGCAGCCATGGCGCTGTCGTCGCTATCGGTGATTGTCAACTCGGCACTGCTCAAGCGCCAGCGGCTTACGGTATGAGCCGGGGAAGAACTTTCAGTAACCACTACCGCATCGGCCTGTGCGCGCTGGCGATGGCACTGGTGGCGGCGCCGATCCTGCTGTGGTGGGGAGTGACGTTGCTCACTGCCGTGCTCATCACCATCTTCGTCTCCTGCCTCGGCGCGGCGCTGTATGCCTGGTGGCTCGCGACGCGCGTGCTGCGCCCGCTCGACGCAGTTGGGCGCAAGCCGGAGGGCCGTGACGCGGCGGAGGCGCCGCCCGCCACCGACGAAATTCATTCAGGAGGAAAACCATGAAAGCCGAGAGGCATGTGTATGGCTATGAACAACCGATGCGTGACTTAACCGGACGGGACGCCGCCAATAACAACGTGACTTTCCTATACGGCTGGCCCCTGTTCTGAACTTCGGAAACCTGCAGGTGTCGACCGGGGGCGACATGATCATGGTCGTCGAAGGCAAACCGATCAAGACCATGGAGGAGCTTGTCGAGGAAGTGGAGTCACTGTCCGTCGGACAGACCATTGGGATCGCGCTGTTGCGAAACGGCAAACGGTGCAGATTAAGCTCGCCGAAACGCCCGCCGAGTGATCTGTCAATTTTTATTGAGGAGGATTTATGCAAGCCTCGCATGATAAACGCAACGGGCGGCTGGGCCTGGCGTTCGCAGGCTTTCTCGCGATCGCCGGTTTTTTTCTCCTGACTGAGCATCGGGCGCATGTCCTCGGCACATTGCCGTTCGTGCTGCTGGCCCTGTGTCCGCTACTGCATTTCTTCGGGCATGGCGGGCACGACCATGAACAGGGCAAAGGAGACAAGCCATGAATCCATCCACTTCGGGATCCGCCTACGGCCTGTGGTCGCTGGTGATCCTGAACTCGCTGGTGATCGTCATCTTCGCCTTCAGCTTCACCAAGCCGAAGACCAAGCGCGACTGGCGCTCGTTCGGCGCTTTTTCGGCGTTCATCGTGGCGATGTTTACCGAAATGTACGGCTTTCCACTCACCATTTATTTGCTGTCGGGCTGGCTGGTGAGCCGCTATCCCGGCGTGGACTGGTCTTCGCACAATGCCGGGCATCTGCTTGAGATGTTGTTCGGTTGGCGCGCCAACCCGCATTTCGGACCGTTTCATGTGCTGAGTATGATCTTCATTGGCGGCGGCTTCTTGCTGCTCGCCTCGGCGTGGAAGGTGCTGTACGCGGCACAGAAGAATCACACGCTGGCGACGACCGGCCCATACGCGCACATCCGCCATCCGCAGTACGTGGGCTTCGTGCTCATTATGTTCGGGTTCCTGCTGCAGTGGCCCACACTGCTCACGCTCATCATGTTTCCGATTCTGATCTACATGTATGTGCGCCTGGCGCGGCGCGAGGAGCAGGAAGTCGAGCGCGAGTTCGGCGATGCGTACGCGCACTATCGTGCGCGTACGCCGGCGTTCATTCCGCGCTTCGGCATGAAGCGCGCACTGCCGTGAGAGGGCGGTGTCTGTTCGGTGCAACGATTTCGGAGTCGGTCGATCCGAAGAAGGAGCGTCCCATCACGGGACGCCATGACAATCGGGGAGCAATCCCCACGACAAAGGAGCAAAACGATGAAACAGTCAACGTGTAACAGGTTGGGGGCGGGTCTCCTGATGCTCGGGCTCGCGCTGGCGCTGCCCGTTTATGCCCAGATAGGCGAGGGCATGGGTGGGTCGGGCGCACAGCAGATGTCCGGTACGATGCACGACATGTCCGGCCAGATGACAGAGATGTCCAGCCGCATGTCCAAGGGCCACCTGAGCACGGCCGAACAGAAGCAGATGGCCGAACGCATGCGCGAGATGGCGGGGATGATGGACAAGATGTCTGGCATGGCGGGCAAGGGCATGATGATGGATGCCAACATGCAGAAACAGATAGAGGAGATGCGCAAGCAGATGGATCAGATGATGAAGCCATCGACCGGAGGTTCCAAGAAGTAGGCAACGCCGTCGATCGGAAACCACCGATTACAGTTTCTCGTGGAGGTGCGTCATGACAACAGCATACGTAACAAAACCTGGCTGGCTGCTCGCGGGACTGCTGCTGGTGGTGGTATCCGCCACCGTGGCGGCGGGTGGCTATCGCCAGGTCGTGGACGGTGTGGCGATTTACTTCGGTGTGATGCCGGCGGAACTCGTGCGTGGGCACCCGCGCGAGCATCCCGAGAGCGAGATGCACGGCGGTGTGCCCGCCGGCGAGAATCATCTTGTCATCGCGCTGTTCAATGACAAGACCAGCGAGCGGATCACCCGCGCCGAAATCACTGCAACGATCACGGGCCCGGCCCGCTTCAAGGCGGAGAAGAAACTGGAATCAATGCTGGTCGCCGGAGCCGCCACCTTCGGCAATTACTTCACCATGCCCGGTCCCGGCCCGTATCGCATCGCCTTGCGTATTCGAATGCCGGGTATCGGGCATGACATCGAGGCGACGTTCACTTGGGCGCGCTCGTGAGCGCGAGGAGGTTTGACCATGAAACGTGAATCTGAGATTGGGCTGCTCATCCTGCGCCTGAGCCTAGGCGTCTTCCTGTTGCTCTTCGGCATCGACAAGCTCGTCGCGCCGCTCACGACGGTTGCCGTCTTCGTGAACTATTATGGTCTCGATGTGGTTCCCGGGGCGCTGGTCTACGGGGCCGGGCTGCTGGAAATTGCGCTCAGCCTGGCCATCCTGGCCGGCTTTTGGAAGACGCTGAGCTACGGTCTGGGGCTGGCACTGCACGCGGTCTCCACGCTAGTGACGTACCGCGAACTGTTCTCACCCTTCGGTGAGAATCATATGTACCTTGCCGCCATTCCCGTGCTCGCGGGGTTCGTGACGCTGTTTCTGCTGCGGCGCCACGATGTCTTATGGAGCCTCGGTGCCGGGCGTGCCGCGGGCGGGAGTGCGCCATGGAGCTAAGATTCCTCGGCGCCACCGGCACGGTCACCGGCTCCAAGTACCTGGTGCGCGCCGGCGGCCGGAATATCTTGGTGGACTGTGGCCTGTTCCAGGGCTTCAAGCAATTGCGCCTGCGCAACCGGGCGCCACTGCCGGTCAACCCGCGCGATATCGATGCGGTGATTCTGACTCACGCCCATCTCGATCACAGCGGTTACCTGCCACTGCTGATCAAGAACGGTTATGCTGGCAAGGTGTATTGCACTCAGGCGACACGCGACCTGTGCGCCATCCTGCTGCCGGACAGCGGGCATCTGCAGGAGGAAGAGGCGGAGTACGCCAACCGTTACAAGTTCTCCAAGCATGCGCCCGCGCTGCCACTCTACACACGCGAAGACGCGGAGCATTCGCTCGCGCACTTTGCACCGGTCGATTTCGCGTGTGATATCGATCTTGATGGGTTAACCCTGCAGCTGCAGCCTGCCGGGCACATATTGGGCTCGTCCTTCGTGCGGCTGCGTCACGGTGGCCAAACGCTGTTGTTCACCGGTGATTTGGGCCGGCCGAACGATCTTATTATGGTGGCACCGACGGTTGTTAACCGCGCGGACTATCTGGTCGTCGAGTCCACTTACGGTGACCGCCGCCACAATTCTACCGATCCGCAGGAACAACTCGCCGAGATAGTCAACCGCACCGTGCAGCGCGGCGGCGCGGTGATCGTGCCGTCGTTCGCCGTGGGTCGTGCCCAGACCTTGATGTACCTCATTCACCTGCTCAAGGCAGCCCAGGCAATCCCGGATATCCCGGTGTTTCTCAACAGCCCCATGGCGGTGGACGCCACGCGCATCTACCACAATCACCGCGGCGAGCATCGCCTGACCCCCGCGCAGTGCGACGCCATGTGCGCCGCTGCGAAGATCGTAAACAGCGTCGAGGAATCCAAGGCGCTCAACACGCGCCAGGGCCCGATGATCGTGATCTCGGCTAGCGGCATGGCCACCGGCGGACGCGTGGTGCACCACCTCAAGGCGTTTGCACCGGACCCGCGTAACACGATTCTGTTCGTGGGCTTCCAGGCCGGCGGTACGCGCGGCGCCGCCATGCTGAACGGCGCCGATAGCATCAAGATCCACGGCGAGTACGTGCCGGTGCGCGCCGAGGTGGCGAGCATCGACAACCTCTCGGCGCATGCCGATTACGCCGAAATTCTCGCCTGGCTCGAGCACTTCGCGACACCGCCGCGCAAAACTTTTATCACGCATGGCGAGCCCAAGGCGGCCGATGCGTTACGCCACCGCATCGAGGAAAATCTCGGGTGGCCTATCCAGGTGCCGGAGTACCTGGAGACGGTGCGGCTGGAATAGCGATCACGGCGCCATGATCCGTGCGACGAACAAGCAGGCGCCCGGGCGAGATCTCATCAGGGGAGTACGAGGAGCGCAAGACGAAGCTCGATCGCGACGCCGAACCGCACGAGTAACGGCGCGCGAGCGTCGAAGTAAACGTAATTGAAGAGGTGCAATATGGACTGGCTATCACAGAACTGGTTTTGGGTCGTGGTCTTTGTCTTGTTCTTCGCCATGCATCTGTTCGGACACGGCGGACACGGGGGTTGCGGGGGCGGTCATGGTGGGCATCGTCCTTCGGACAAGGATGAGCAAAAGCCGCAGACACCCGCTGGCCATCAACACTGAAAGGAGGCTTCATGCTGAACATCAAGCTCGTTTCCTGGGCGCTCGGGCTGTGGGGTGCGGTGACCTTCATCGTGTGTGTGCTCTACGGCCTGGTCACGCCGCAGAGCCTGCACATGCACGCCTTTCTCGAACAGGTGCTGCCGGCGTTCAAGTGGCTCACATGGTGGGGATTCCTGCTCGGGCTCGCCGAGAGTTTTCTCTACGGCGTGTACGCGGGAATCGTGTTCGTGCCGATCTACAACTGGTTGGCGCGGTGCTTCCGCCCGGACGAGATCGAAGCCCGCATCGGCGATTAAGTCCAGGCGACGCAAGATTGCGCGTGAGCGCTTCCGTGGAGGACAGACCGCAGATGACGAACGATGACACTCCACCGCCGCACCCGGATCTTCACTTGGCGGAGATCCGTGCGCTGGCGCAACGCTTCCGCCCGGATGAGCTCGAGGCGTGCATCAGCGATCAGCTGCGGACGGGCGCCAACGTCTGCGAACCGTCGGGTCGCACGGAAGAGATCGTCGGCGTCCTGGCCAAGGCGGAGTTCGTGAAAGCGCTCATGGAAAAGGGTTTCACGCTGTCCGAGGCCATACGCGAGATCGGACGGCGAATTCGGGCAGTGCAGCAGCAAGGTGGGTCGTGACGAGACAGCATGGTGTCGTCGACGGCGACTCGAACGTAGTTTTCTTTGAACAGGAGGTGGAATATGGCAACTGATCCAGTGTGCAAGATGGAAGTGGAGCCGGCGAAGGCGGACTACGCGGGGCAGATGCATTACTTTTGCTCCCCAGCCTGCCACAAGGCGTTTACCGCATGATGGCCTGTCCCTACAAGGCGCGTTCATTTATTCAGGAGGATACGCACAATCAGAAACCCCACGCGCCGCGCGGCAAGGGCACGGTCGAGTCCTGCACGCTGTGCGTGCATCGTGTCGATACCGACCGGATCCCCGCCTGTGCCGAGGCGTGCAAGGAGGCCGGTAATGACGCGATCCTGTTCGGGGACCTGAAAGATCCCGACAGCGAGATACGCAAGCGACTGGTGGCACGGTCTTCCACGCTGCTCCGGCCGGAGCTGAACCTGAACACTGGCGTGCGCTACCAGGGCCTCTAACGTAAACGGAGCGATCCATGGAAAAGAAACGGCAAGAGTTCTCCATCTGGTATTTTCTCATTGCGTTCCTGCTGATTCTTGCGATGCAGAACTTCCTGTTCGCACCGCACCCCGAGAACCTCGCCTACAGCGAATTCAAGGCGCTGCTCAGAGCCAGCAAGCTCGACAATATCGCCCTCGGCGAGCGCGTCATTACCGGCTCGCTCAAGCCCGAGGGTCTCGAGGGGCTGCTGCCGAAGGAAAAGCTCGAAGAACTCAAACGCGCCGATGGCGAGCACCGTTTCGTCACGGTGCGCGTGGACGATCCTGCGCTCATCGGTGAACTCGAAGCGGCCAAGGTGCGGTTCGCCGGCCAGATCGAGAGTAAGTGGTTCTCGACGCTGCTCTCCTGGATCCTGCCCGCAGTTATCTTCGTCGCTATCTGGGGCCTGCTCATGAAACGCATAGGCGGCGCGGCCGGTGGCATGCTCGAGATCGGTAAGAGCAAAGCCAAGGTGTACATGGAGAAGCAGACCGGCGTGACCTTTGACGATGTCGCTGGCGTGGACGAGGCCAAGGAGGAACTGAAGGAGATCATCGATTTCCTGAAGAACCCGAAGGAGTACGGAAAACTCGGCGCGCGCATGCCCAAGGGCGTGTTGCTCGTCGGGCCCCCCGGCACCGGCAAGACGCTGCTCGCGCGCGCAGTGGCGGGCGAGGCGAGCGTGCCGTTCTTCTCCATCAGCGGCTCGGAGTTCGTCGAGATGTTCGTGGGCGTGGGCGCGGCGCGGGTGCGCGATCTGTTCGAGCAGGCGCGCCAGCGGGCTCCGGCGATCATCTTCATCGACGAGCTCGACGCGCTCGGTCGCGCGCGCGGCGCCTATCCGCTCGGTGGCCACGATGAAAAGGAGCAGACGCTCAACCAACTGCTTTCCGAGATGGATGGTTTCGATCCGGGCGCCGGGCTGGTGCTGCTCGCCGCCACCAACCGTCCCGAAATTCTCGATCCGGCATTGCTCAGGGCCGGACGCTTCGACCGCCAGGTGCTGGTGGACCGCCCGGACAAGAAAGGGCGCATGGACATCCTCCGGGTGCATTTGAAGAAGACGCGTCTGGCCGCCGATGTCAACCCGGAGCAGATCGCCGCGCTCACCCCCGGCTTCTCCGGCGCCGACCTCGCCAACCTGGTGAACGAGGCGGCGCTGCTTGCCACACGCCGTGGCGCCGAAGCCGTCGGGCCCGACGATTTCACCGCGGCGGTGGAGCGCATCGTCGCGGGCCTCGAGAAAAAGAACCGACTGCTCAACCCGAAGGAGCGAGAGGTGGTCGCCTACCATGAGATGGGCCACGTCCTCGTGGCGCTGTCACTGCCCGGCGCCGACCCGGTGCACAAGGTCTCCATCATCCCGCGCGGCATCGGCGCGCTCGGTTACACCATCCAGCGCCCGACCGAGGATCGCTACCTGATGACGCGCGAGGAACTCGAGAACAAGATGGCGGTGCTGCTCGGCGGCCGCGCCGCCGAGCAGCTCGTGTTCGAGCATCTCTCGACCGGCGCGGCCGACGACCTTGCGAAGGTCACCGACATCGCGCGCGCCATGGTCATGCGCTATGGCATGTACGCGAAGCTCGGGCACGTCGCTTATGAGGCCGAGCGCCCGGCCTTCCTGCAGGTGCCCGGCGCCATGCCTGAAACACGCGCGTACAGCGAGGAGACCGCGCGCGAAATAGACGCCGCGGTGCGCGACATCACGCGGGCGGCGTTCGATCAGGCGGCCGCGATCCTGAAAGAGCGGCGCGAGACGCTCGAGCGCGGCGCGCGTGAACTGCTTGCGCGTGAGACGCTGGGCGAGGAGGATTTGAATAAACTGCAGCTCCCCGGCGTCACGACGCCGCCGGACCGGGAAGGCGCCCGTGACGAGACCCGGCGGACGGGCTCCGGGGATAGCACGAGGCACGCGGCTGAAACGGAGGAATGCACGCCCGTGGTCGGTCAAGGGGCATCAAGGACTCACGAGTGAGGCAGCCCATGGATATTCCGAAGGCGATGAAGATTACATTTTTCAAGCTTATTCATCTCATGCTTTTCGAGCGCGGCATCGAGATCGTGTTCGGCATCATGCTGCTCTTCATCACGCTCGGTGTCATTATCGGCACCGTGCATCTGTTCCTGCGTCTCGGCGACCTGCTCACCTGGGAGGACAGCACGCGCCACTACGTGCGTATCATCTCGGACGTGCTGACGCTGTTCATTCTCGTCGAGTTATCGCGCACGCTCGCCGATTACTTCACCGCCCACCGCCTGCGAATGACGTTCATCGTGGACGCTGGCATCGTGTTCATCCTGCGTGAGATCGTGATCAAGCTGTTCGAGGCGAAGATCGATACTGCGGAGATATACGCGCTCTCGACGCTGATCGCCGTGCTCGGCGCCCTGCGCATCGGCTCGGTGCTGGTGTTCCAGCGCGAGAAGGCCATGCTCGAACAGCTGGCCAAGGGCACGGCAAAGAGGCCCGAACGCGACCCCAAATCGGGCGAAGAATAATATTGAGGAGACGGCATTGGGGATGAAATCATGAAAACTAGTATCGTGGACATCGGCGGATTGTTTTCCGCGCTGAGCGCCCGTGGCGTGGAGAAGCAACTCGCGAAGCTCCCGGGCGTGCACCGGGTCGAGGTCAACTACGTCGCCGGCAGCGCGAATGTTGTTTACGACGAAACCGTTACCGACCTCAAGACCATCAAGGCCCGGGTGCACGAGTGCGGCTATCATTGCGCGGGCGTATTGCAACCGAAGCACATGTGCGCGCTGGAGGACCCGCTGGCCGCGGCTGCCGAAATCGCGATCGCGGCCCACGCTGGTCAGATGCACGAAGGACACGCCGTCCATGCCGGGCACGAGATGCCTGCCGAGCACGCCGCGCCGGCGGGCAAGGCAGAGGCGATGGCGCACGAGATGGGCCACGGCGCGGGTATGGACATGCACGCCATGGCGCGCGACATGCGCAACCGTTTCTGGATCGCGCTCCTGTTCACCGTGCCGGTCTTCGCCTATTCGCCCATGGGTAGCATGTTTACGCCGCCGGCGCCGCCGTTCGGGCTTCCGCTTAACACCTGGCTGTTCCTGCTGGCGAGCGCCGCGGTGCTCTACCCGGTCTGGCCGTTCGTGGTCGCGGCCTTGCGCGCGCTCAGGAACGGAGTGCTGAACATGGCGGTGCTAGTGATGCTCTCGGTCGGCACCGGCTACGTGTTCAGCGCCGGTGCGACCTTTTTCTTCGAGGGCGTGCAGTTCTACGAGGCGGTGGCGGTGCTGCTGGTGTTCATCCTGCTCGGCCACTGGCTGGAGATGCGCGCCCGCGCCGGCGCTTCCGAGGCGATCCGAGCGCTGCTTGATCTCGCCCCGCCTATGGCCACGGTGATCCGCGCCGGCAAGGAGATCGAGGTGCCGACGGCCGAGGTGGTGGCGGACGACACAGTGCTGATTCGCCCGGGCAACAAGATCCCGGTGGACGGCGAGGTGCTGGAGGGCGACTCGCAGGTGGACGAATCCATGCTCACTGGCGAGTCCATGCCGGTCGGCAAGAAACCCGGCGACACGGTGATTGGCGCGACTATTAATAAGAGTGGCAGCTTCCGCTACCGCGCCACCAAGGTCGGCGCGGATACAGCGCTGGCGCAGATCGTGAAGCTGGTGCAGGAGGCGCAGAACTCCAAGGCTCCAGCGCAGTTGCTCGCCGACCGCGCTTCGCAGTGGCTGGTGCTGATCGCTGTGGTGATCGGGCTTGCGACCTTCGCGACTTGGTTCTGGGGGCTCGGCCAGCCGCTGTTGTTCGCGTTTACTCTTACTATTACGGTGTTCGTCATCGCCTGCCCGGATGCATTGGGGCTCGCCACGCCGATGGCGGTCATGGTGGGCACCGGCCTCGGCGCCATGAACGGCATCCTTTTCAAGAACGCCGCCGCCCTCGAAGACGCGACTAAGCTCGACGTCATCATCTTCGACAAGACCGGCACGCTCACCTTGGGCCAGCCGGAGGTGGTGGACGTGGTTACGACGGCCGGCGAGGCGCAGGACGGAGTGCTGGCGCTCGCGGCGGCGGTCGAGCAGGGCTCGGATCATCCGCTCGCTCAGGCGATCCTGCGCCGCGCGAAAGAGCTGCTCGTCGAAAAGGCCACGGGTTTTTCGGTGATCGAAGGCAAGGGCGCGCGCGCCGAAGTCGCGGGCCGCACGGTGTTCCTTGGCAACCGCCGGCTGATGGACGAGCAGCGGATCGACATGGTCGAGCTGGAAGAGAAAACGAAGCAGCTCCAGGGCGGCGGGCGGACAGTGGTGCATGTCGCGCACGGCGGAAAACTCCTCGGGCTCATCGCCATCGCCGACGCCATCCGCCCTACCTCGGCCGCGACCGTCGAGGCGCTTAAACGGCGCGGCGTGCAGGTGGCGATGCTCACCGGCGACAACCGCGGCACAGCCGAACGCATCGCCGGCACGCTCGGCATCGAGATCGTGCTGGCCGACGTACTGCCGGGGCAGAAGGCGGATAAGGTGAAGGAGCTGCAGGCCAGTGGCAAAAAAGTTGGCATGGTGGGCGACGGCATCAACGATGCGCCGGCCTTGACGCAGGCGGACGTGGGCTTCGCCATCGGCGCCGGCGCCGACGTCGCCATGGAGAGCGCCGACGTGGTGCTCATGAAGAGCGACCCGTTCGACGTGGTTGGCGCGATCGTGTTGTCACGCGCCACGTTGCGCAAGATGCACCAGAACCTGTGGTGGGCGGTGACCTACAATGTGGTCGCCTTCCCGATGGCGGCCGGCGTGTTCTATCCGTTCGTCATCAGCCCCGAGGTCGCGGCACTCGCTATGTCCGGCAGCTCGGCGCTGGTGGCGGTAAACGCATTGTTGCTCAAGCGCACGCGGCTCGAAGGCATTCGTGCGCACGGACCGGCAGCGCATACCACCGCTGGTGAGGCCGTAACTGCATGAATGCCCCCGCGATCACCCAGCGCGAATCGCTCACGGGCTTGACCTTGCCGCTCGTGGTGGTGTTCGTGGTGGCCGTGGGCTATGGCGTGGTGCTACCGGTGCTGCCGTTCGTTCTCGCGCGCGCTCTCGGCGAGGCGGCGCGCGCCTCGGTCGCCTGGCATACCGGCCTGCTCACGGGTGTATACATGCTGGCGCTGTTCCTGTTCGCCCCGCTCTGGGGATACGTCTCGGACCGCATCGGACGTCGCGCGGTGATCCTGCTCGGGCTTGCCGGCTTCAGCGCCGCAATGCTGTGGCTCCCGTTGGTGCGCGGCCGCGGCCGGCATCGTGCGCGAGCAGGAATCGGGCACTGTGGAGCAGCTTTTAGTAACGCCGGTATCGCCGGGCGAGATGATCGCGGCCAAGATGGCGCCGCCGCTGTTGGTCGGCCTCATCGCGCTATTCCCGAGCCTGCTGGTGGCGGCCGCGTTCGGCGTGCCGCTGCGCGGCAGCCTACTGTTGTTCATGCTGTTCTCCTTCCTTATTTTGTTCCCGTTTCTGTTTCTGTCCGGCACAGTCGTGCCGCTCGAGGGCATGCCGATCGGCTACAGTATCTGGCGGAGCTGAGCCCGCTTCGCCACTACATGGAAGTTGTGCTGGGCCTGTTTCTGAAGGGAGTGGGGCTCGAGGTGCTGTGGCCGCGGCTCGCAGCCATGGTGGCGATCGGCGTAGCGCTGCTTGCCGTGAGCGTCTGGCGCTTCCGGCGGTGCCTGGGTTAACGTCTACGACTGGAGGTGTATCATGGAAAAAGATCCGGTGTGCGGGATGCTGGTGGACCCCAAACAGGCGGCGGGGCGGCGCGTCCACGAAGGCAAGACTTATTACTTCTGCAGCGCCGATTGCCTGAAGAAATTCGATCAGGCGCCGCCGCGCTACGTCGCGCCGCCCGCGCCGAAGAAACCATGAATCGGCGCGAACGTAAACATGGCTGCCGGAGGGGAGAATGAACCCCCTGCGTGAAGTGAAACGCCTGGGCCAGAGCCTGTGGCTAGACAATCTGTCGCGCGTGCTGTTGCGTGAGGGCGGTCTTCAAAGACTGATCGAAGACGACGGCCTCTGCGGCGTTACCTCCAACCCCAGCATCTTGCACCAAGCGGTGTCCGCGGGGACCCATTACCGCGACGATCTCGCGCGCCTCAAGGCGGGCGATCTCGATGCCGAGCAGCGCTACGAATCCCTGGCCATCCCGGACATTCAGGCGGCCTGCGATCTGTTGCGCCCAACCTACGACGCCAGCCGCGGCGACGACGGCTACGTGAGCCTGGAGGTGTCGCCGCGGCTGGCCTATGACGAAGCAGCCACGGTGCAGGCGGCGTTGCGCCTGCATCAGGCGGTCCGGCGCGACAACCTGCTCATCAAGGTGCCCGCGACACCGCCGGGCGTGCGCGCCTTCGAGCGGCTGATCGCGCAGGGCATCAACATCAACGTCACGCTCATGTTCTCATTGCATCACGTGCTGCAGGTGGCACAAGCGTATATCCGCGGCCTGCACCGGTGGCACGAACACGGCGGCGATCCGCGCGCCATCAAGGCGGTCGCCAGTCTGTTCCTGAGCCGGGTGGACACGCTGGTGGACCAACAACTCGAGGCCCGCGGCGGCGCGGAAGCGCTGGTGTTGCGCGGCCGGACCGGCGTGGCCCTGGCCAAGCTTGCCTATCAGCGCTACCGGGATCTGTTTCACGGGCCGGCCTTCGCCGAGTTGGCTGCGACCGGCGTGCGCCCGCAGTATCTCCTGTGGGGTAGCACCGGCACCAAGAACCCGAACTACAGCGATGTGCTTTACGTCGAGCCGCTCATCGGCCCCGCAACCATCAACACCCTGCCCGATACCACCCTGGCCGCCTTCCGCGATCACGGGAAGGTGGCGCTGACGCTGGAGCAAGATGTGGAGCAGGCCCAGGCCCATTTTCTTGCGTTGGAAAAGATTGGCATTGACCTGCACGCCGTGGGCGAGACGTTGCAGGCCGAGGGCGTGCGGCTGTTCGAGGTGGCTTATCAAAAGCTGCTGGAACTGGTGAGCTGAGCATGCCCATCCGCACGGTCGCGACCACGCCGTTTGCCGACCAGAAGCCTGGCACCTCGGGCCTGCGCAAGAAGGTGGCGGTGTTTCAGCAGCCGCATTATCTCGAGAATTTCATCCAGTCCGTCTTCGACACGTCGGCGGGGCCGACGGGCGGCACGCTGGTGCTGGGCGGCGATGGCCGCTATTACAACCATGAGGCGCTGCAGATAATTCTTAAGATGGCCGCGGCGAACGGGATCGGGCGTGTGCTCGTCGGCCGCGGCGGGTTACTTTCGACGCCGGCGGCCTCGTGCGTGATCCGCAAACACGGCGCGCATGCCGGAATCATCCTCTCCGCGAGTCACAACCCGGGCGGGTCGGATGGTGATTTTGGTGTCAAGGTCAATACTGTCAACGGCGGCCCGGCCCTGGAGCGGGTGACCGAGGCGATCTTCGAGAAGAGCCGCACACTGCTGAACTACCGGATTCTGGACGCACCCGACATCTCGCTGGACAAGCTCGGTCAGTCAAAGCT
Source organism: Sulfurifustaceae bacterium (assembly GCA_041481225.1). Lineage (GTDB taxonomy): Bacteria > Pseudomonadota > Gammaproteobacteria > Acidiferrobacterales > Sulfurifustaceae > Sulfuricaulis. The sequence goes on from JBGPBL010000040.1 coordinate 19,747, forward strand.
GGGCGAGATGACGGTCGAGGTTATCGACCCGGTAGCCGATTACGCGACATTAATGGAATCGCTGTTCGACTTCGCCGCGCTGCGCGCGCTCTTTGCCAGTGGGTTCCGCTTCTGTTTCGACGCCATGCACGCGGTCACCGGTCCTTATGCCAGGGAAATCCTGGAGCGGCGCCTGGGCGCGCCCGCCGGTAGTGTGATTCGCGGTGAACCACAGCCAGACTTCGGCGGTGAGCCACCCGACCCCAATCTGGTGCATGCCCATGAGCTGGTGAAGATCATGCACGCGCCCGACGCGCCCGACTTCGGCGCTGCCTGCGACGGCGACGGCGACCGCAACATGATTCTGGGACGAAACTTTTTCGTCACGCCGTCCGACAGCGTGGCGCTGCTCGCGGCCCACGCGCGGAGTGTTCCCGGATACCACCAGGGTCTGGCCGGCGTGGCGCGTTCCATGCCCACGAGCCGGGCGCTGGACCGCGTGGCCGAACGCCTCGGCATTCCCTGCTACGAAACGCCGACCGGCTGGAAGTTTTTCGGCAACCTGCTGGACGCAGGTCTTATCACGCTGTGCGGCGAAGAGAGTTTCGGCACCGGCTCGAACCATGTGCGCGAAAAAGACGGGCTGTGGGCGGTACTGTTTTGGCTCAATATCCTCGCGCACCGTAGGCAATCGGTCGAGGAGCTGGTGCGCCGGCACTGGGCCTGTTTCGGCCGAAATTATTATTCGCGCCACGACTACGAAGGACTGGATCCGGTGGTGGCGCGGTGTCTAATGAAGCAACTGCGCGAGCGGCTCGGCTGCCTGCCGAGTCAACGCCTCGGAGGCCACAATGTGCGTGCCTGTGATGATTTCAGCTATACCGACCCGGTTGATGGGAGCGTCACGCCGGGGCAGGGCCTGCGTCTGTTCTTCGAGGACGGCGCGCGCATCGTGTTCCGCCTATCCGGTACCGGCACCGAGGGCGCGACGTTGCGCCTCTACCTGGAGGCCTTCGAGCCCGAACCGGTGCGACAGGACCGAGACACGCAGGAGGCGCTCGCCGGGTTGATTGTCGTGGCGCAGGACGTTTCGCAGCTGTGGCAACGCGCTGGACGCGACGCGCCCAGCGTCATCACCTAAGAGAGCAGGTTGTGATGGAAACCATGGGAACAAGATATGGATGAGGAGCTCACATAACATGATCCGCGACCCCGTTTGTCTGATGGTTCTCGACCCGCGCCAGGCGAAGGCGATGGTCGAGCACAATGGCCAGACTTATTACTTCTGTTCCGATGGCTGCAAACAGAAGTTTCTGGTGCGACCGGAGCAGTTTCTCGACAAGGCGCCAAGTATGCGGCTTGCGGTCGGCGTGATGGGCTCGGCCAGTGGCGAATTTTCGTCTGTCGCCAAGGCCCAGGCTTACGCCCTCGGCCGGGTCGTCGCCGAACGCGGATTCATTCTGATCACCGGCGCCTGTCCCGGTTTACCATACGAATGCGCCCGCGGCGCGCGCGAGGGCGGTGGCCTATCGGTCGGCATCTCGCCCGCGCTCAGTCTCGATGAGCACGTGCACAAATATATTTCACCCGCCGATGTCTTTGATGTGCTGATCTACACCGGCAGCGGTCTTATGGGCCGCGAGGTGACCAACATCCGTTCAAGCGACATGGTCGTGATCGTGGGTGGACGCTCCGGGACGCTCGGTGAATTCGCCATCGCCTATGACGAGGGCAAACTCATCGGCGTGCTCGAAGGCAGCGGCGGCATCACCGCGCAGATTCCGGAGCTGGTCGCGAGTTTCGGCAAGGACACCGGCGCGCACGTGATCTACGAAGCCGATCCCAAAATCCTCATCCACAAGTTGTCCGAGGCATACACCACCCATCACTACAAACATCCCTCCTGTTTTTGCGATCATTCCCCCGCCGGGACAGGCTGAAAGAATTTTCCCGTCCGGCTCCATCCGACCTCGGCTTGTTTGCACTACGCCTTTCTGCCACGATGAGACGCATGGTCGGGATAGGGTGAATCACGATGGGGGATAATGGACAAAGTATTCGCGGAGCATCTTCTTCCGCTGATCGAGGTTTATAATAGCGATCCGAAATCGGATTACAACACCTGGTTCGTCGCCGCGTGAACTCGGTGTCCGTGAATGTATTCAGCTTCCTTTCCAAGTCGGAGGCATGCCAGATCAGAACCTGATTGAAGTGCTCGCGACGGATCGTTCCGATTAGCCGTTCGATGAAGAGATGGGAAATGGGTACGTAGTGTAGTGACAGCGGCCGGTAGGGCGAGGTGCATGGTACAAAATTTTAAGTCGCCAAGGACAGGCTTTCAAGATCCTGACTAGATCCGCACTACGCCTTCGAGATGCTTCGGCAACTCGTGGGCTTCCACATGGCCCAGGTCCTTGTTCACGGTGACGGTGACGAGCGCGGCGGTCTCGCGCGACAGCGCCGCACGCAGGATGCCGAGGAAATGTGGTTCTGCAACCAGCACGAGCCTGCCGTAGCGCTGCTTGAGGTGGCCATCATCGAGCAGTCCGGCGAGTTGCTTGGCGAACACCTCGGTGACGTGCGCAGCGGGTTCCTGCTCCTGCTGGTAGGAGGTTCGAGCACCGTGGCTGCCGGAGGCCCGGCCCGGCCTGTCCGAGCCGATGTCCTTGCTTTTGAGCTTGCCTTGCGGATGCGGGATGTCCTGCAGCAGGTTCAGGCCTTGGCCAGGCCCCGTGTTTTCAAAAACGCGCGCGCCTCCGCGATGAGCGACCAAGATCCAAGTGTTGTTCATTTAAGACATACCCCATCGAAGACAAAAAATAATCGGTACTGATTCTATCATGAAGGATGAAAATCCAAAAACTTCGTATTTTTCATAAGATTAGCGTGGGCACAGCACCGGCCCGGCTCATCCTATAAACAGAATCAATTTCGAATGCAGTTAACAGTGTCTGAGTTGGCAATTGTCTGGCACTCCGCGCCACGCTAGCCGTGGTGAAGTGAATCATAATATTGATACCGATGTACGCTTGCGAGTAATGTCGCCCGCTACTCAGAAATCGGAGCCAATCATTTTTCACGCATCGCCGTGGTGAGTTTGATCTGAATCAATGATTTGAAACCAAGAAACGTGTGTAATCATCGCCTGAAATGCGATGCCGTACGAGCGATGCGACCCGTGCCGGTTAGTATTGATAATGCCGATCGCGGGTGATGTAAGGTTCAGCAGTGTGCTTGGCCCTGCACACAGCGCGTAACTCATCTATCAAGTGGTAGCTGCCATCGCTGTTCGGCTAACATGGCTCGGCTGGTTCAAGGTGCCGGGCGCGACGGAGATTGTATGGTTCTGGTTCGCCATGCATTTTTTTTTGCTCATGAATATTAGTTATTAATTATATTCTAATGGTCTTAATGTCATTGGAGGACATCAATATGAAAGATTCCGCTATAGGTCGGTTTGCTACATCGGTAGTAGTGCTGGCATTCATTGTCTCGGGCTGCGGGGGCGGAAGTGGCGGGGGTGGGAGCACAAATCCCAACACCAACACCCTATACCTTTCCGGTACGGCGGCTTCGGGATCGCCTGTCGTTGGCACGGTTGTGGTCAAGGATAGCCAGGGGGTTATCCACAGCACGACTATCGGGGTGGCGGGGGCCTACCGGGCCGATGTCACCGGTATGACGTCGCCCTTCATGCTGCAGGCGCAAGGCCTCGCGGGCAATCGAAGTGTGACGCTCTACTCCGCGGCCACGTCGGCGGATATCGGCAATGCCATCAATATTACGCCTGCGACCGACTTGGTGGTCGCTATGGCGGCGCAACAGCCCGCCGGGAATTATTTCATTGGCGGGTCCTTCAGCATGTTCACGGCGTCGATGCTGCAGAATGCTCAGAACACTTTGCGGCAGCAACTGCAGCCGGTGTTGACGGCGTTGAATCTGAGCCCAACCGTTGATCTGCTGCACGCCTCGTTTCTGGCCGACCACACTGGGCTCGACGGAATGCTCGATGTCCTGCAGGTGAGTCCGGTGGCACCGAATTCAGTGATGATCAAGAACCTGGCGGACAACAGCAGCGTTACCTGCGATGTAACGAACAGCGTCTGCGCGGGAATGCTCACGGCGAATAATGTCTCAAGCTACGCGGCGGCGGTGCAGCAAATCGCAGTACAGTTCAGCACCATGGCACAATTATTCACCACGGTCCTGCCGAACCCGACAAATCCGACGCTGCGGGCGCTGTTTGACCAGGCCAATTTCCTGCACGAAGGAGAAAACCTGAACGCGTTCCTGAGCGACATGACGTCAAATCAAAAGTACGTCGGTCTGCAGATCACGGCGATCAACGTGGAACAGCTGGGGCCGAATCAAGCGCTCGTCAGCTACATGCTGCAGACGGGCGGCC
>JBGPBL010000041.1:0-23971 GCA_041481225.1 Sulfurifustaceae bacterium
CCCTTGGCAAGGTCGGCGGCATGCGCGGCGATCTTGTAGGTGATGATGCCGTCGCGTACATCCTGCTTGTCGGGTAGCCCTAAGTGTTCCTTAGGCGTGACGTAACAGAGCATCGCAGTGCCGTACCAGCCGATCTGGGCCGCGCCAATGGCGGACGTTATATGATCGTAGCCGGGTGCAATGTCGGTGGTCAGCGGGCCGAGTGTATAGAACGGCGCTTCAAAACAGTCGGTCAGTTCCTTGTCCATGTTCTCTTTAATGAGCTGCATGGGCACGTGGCCCGGGCCTTCGATCATCACCTGCACGTCGTGTTGCCACGCGATCTTGGTGAGTTCGCCCAGCGTTTCCAGCTCGGCGAACTGGGCACGGTCGTTGGCATCGGCAATCGAGCCGGGGCGCAGGCCGTCGCCCAAGGAGAAAGCGACATCGTAGGCCTTCATGATCTCGCAGATTTCCTCGAAGTGGGTGTAGAGGAAACTCTCCTGATGGTGCGCGAGGCACCACTTGGCCATGATCGAGCCACCGCGCGAGACGATGCCCGTCACCCGCTCGGCCGTGAGCGGGATGTAGGCCAGCCGCACGCCAGCGTGGATCGTGAAGTAGTCCACTCCCTGCTCGGCCTGCTCGATGAGCGTATCCTTGAACATCTCCCACGTGAGTTCTTCGGCTTTGCCGTCCACCTTTTCCAGCGCCTGGTAGATCGGCACCGTGCCAACCGGCACCGGGCAGTTGCGGATGATCCATTCGCGGGTTTCGTGGATGTTCTTGCCGGTGGAGAGGTCCATGAGCGTGTCGCCGCCCCAGCGCACCGACCACACCATCTTTTCGACTTCCTCCTCGATGGAGGACGAGACCGCGGAGTTGCCGATGTTGGTGTTGATCTTCACCAGGAAATTGCGGCCGATGATCATCGGCTCGGATTCTGGGTGGTTGATGTTGTTCGGAATGATGGCGCGCCCGCACGCGACTTCCGCACGCACGAACTCGGGGGTGATTTCCTCCGGGATAGCGGCGCCCCAGTGCTGGCCTTTGTGCTGGCGCAGCAGCTTGGCGTAGCGCGGGTCCTTGCGGAATTCGTTGAGCCGCAGGGTCTCGCGGATAGCGATGTATTCCATCTCGGGCGTGACGATGTTCTTCCGCGCATAGTGCATCTGGCTGACGTTGGCGCCGGGTTTCGCGCGCCGGGGTTGGCGCAGGTGTTCGAAGCGCAGGCTCGCGAGCTTCGAGTCGCGCTCGCGCGTGCGACCGTAGTCGGAGCTGGGGCCATCGAGCTGCACAGTGTCGTTGCGCTCCAGAATCCACGGCTCGCGCGACGCGGGCAGGCCGGCGCGCAGGTCAATGCGCGCGTTGGGCTCGGTATACGGCCCGGAGGTGTCGTACACCGTGACCGGTGGATTTATTTCCTCACCCTGACTCGTGGGCGTGGGTGAGAGCGTAACCTCGCGCATGCCGACGCGAATGTCCGCGCGGCTGCCGGGGACAAAGATCTTGCGCGAGCTGGGAAACGGCGCGGTCGCTTCGGGTGACAGCGGCGCGGCAAGGTTCAGCAGATGCTTGGGGTTGGCGCTCATGATGTTCCGGTCTCGGGCAAAGGTTTCGAAGCCGCCGCGCGTGGCCCGGCGGCGACAGGGGTACAGTCATTGGGGATGGAGTCTTCGAGGAAGCTTCCCTACGCCGGGGTCAGCCGGATCAGGTTCGAAGGGTTTTTCTCAGCCTGACCGCACCACGGTCGGGCACCCCCAGCTCGTACTAATGGTTTCACGCTAAATGATTCCCGGCGGGTTTGCAACCGCAGCCATGTGGTAATGACCCTATAAACGCCGTCAGCTTGCGCACCCCCGGCAAAGTGCTTAGGCTAAACGCCCTTTAGTCCATAGGACCAGTGTGTCCATGCATTTCGAAATCGCCCGCCACAATATGGTCGAGCAGCAGATTCGCCCGTGGGACGTGTTTGATCCCCGCGTGCTCGAACTCATTGCCCGCGCCCCGCGCGAGGATTACGTGCCCGCGCAGTACCGCAACATCGCCTTCGCCGACCTGAACATCCCGCTCGGGCACGGGGAAGTGATGATGTCGCCCAAGCTCGAAGCGCGGCTGCTGCAAGAACTGGAGATCGCGCCGACGGACAAGATTCTCGAAATCGGCACCGGCAGCGGCTACCTGACCGCGCTGCTCGCGAGTCTCGGGCGGCACGTGGTAAGCATCGACTGCCAGGCTGAATTCACGATGACGGCCGCCACCAAACTCGGACGCCACGGCATCCGCAACATCACGCTCGAAACCGGCGATGCCGCGCGCGGCTGGGACCGCCAGCAACCGTACGACGTGATCGTCATCACCGGTTCGCTGCCCATTCTGCCGGAGGCGTTCCGCCAGAGCCTGGCGCCGGGCGGACGAATGATCGCCATCGTTGGCCAGTCACCGGCGATGGAAGTCATCCGCCTGCGGCGGGTGGATGCTGCCGCGTTCCGCGAAGACTCGCTATTCGAAACCGACCTGCCACCGCTGCGCAACGCCATCGAACCCGCCAAGTTTGTTTTTTAGTTTCCGTTCCGGTTTCCGTCGTGTAAATCAAGGACAGGCCCAGTGATCCAGCAGCTCACCGTACAACAACTCAAAGAACGCCTGGAAGAAGGCTCCGACATACCCATGATCCTCGACGTGCGTGAACCGTGGGAATGCGCCATCTGTTCGCTCCCCGGCGCGACCGTCATTTCCATGCGCGAGATTCCCGCGCGCGTGGCCGAATTGCCCAGGGACAAGGAGATCGCCGTGCTGTGCCATCACGGCGTGCGCAGCCAGCGTGTGGCCAGCTTCCTGCAGAGCGCGGGATTTGAAAAACTCAGCAACATCGTCGGCGGCATCAACGCCTGGGCCAACGAAATCGACCCAAACATGGCCAAATACTGAGCCGGACCGCATGGGTGAGAATCGATACGCCACGCCGCAGGAGGCCGAGGACGCGTTCTATGCCGCCTTCATCAAGCGCGACGTGAACGCCATGATGTCGGTGTGGGCCGAGGACGAAGACATCATCTGCATCCATCCGCTCAGTATGATGTCGACCGGGCCGGCAGCCGTGCGCGGATCCTGGGAGGCCATCTTCCGCCATTCACCGCCGATGAAGTTCATCATCAATGAAAAGTCGCGTCTGGAGGACGGCAAGCTCGCGGTGCATATCGTTGAGGAACACATCCAAGTGAACAACGAGCCGGCGCGCACGCCGGTGCTCGCGACCCATATCTACCGCCTGACCGACAACGGCTGGCGCATAATCCTGCACCACGCCTCGCCTTCGCCCAAGTCCACCAAGCAGGAAAAGCAGACGCTGCATTGAGCCGGCGGTGCTCGACCCTGATCAGCCGGGCAAAAACTTCTGGATCAATTCCAGCGTTTTGACCAGTGCGCCGCGGTTTTCCTCGACCATCTTGCGCCCAGCTTCACCGGCGCGGTCGCGGCGGTTGGCATTGCCCAGAAAATCCGCGGCGACCGGTGCGAGCTGTGCGGCCGACTGGATCTGCACGCCCGCGCCGCGCTCGAGCGCCATCTGGCTGATCTCCTGAAAGTTAAACATGTGCGGGCCGAAGATCACGGGCTTGCCCATGGCCGCGGCCTCGAGCAGGTTGTGCCCACCCGTCGGCACCAGGCTGCCGCCGATGAAGGCAACATCGGCCGCGCCGAAAAAGAGCTGCAGTTCACCCATGGTATCGCCCACCAGGACTTCCACGGTGGTATCGACGACGTCACGGTTTTTGCTGCGCTGAGCGGTGGTGAAGCCGTTCTTGCGGCACAGTTTGACGACGGGTGCAAAGCGCTCCGGATGGCGCGGCACCAGCACCAGCAGCAGGCGGGCAAAGCGCGGTTGTTTCTTCAGCTCCGCCAGCGCGGCAAGCACCACTTCTTCTTCGCCTTCGTGCGTGCTGGCGGCGAGCCATACCGGGCGGTCCTGACCCCAGGCACGCCGCAACACCTCCGCCGCCTCGCGCAAACTTGCGCTGATGCCTAGCTCAAACTTGATACTGCCCGTAACCTGCACGCGCGTGGGTTCCGCGCCCAACGTCAGCAGGCGCTGGGCATCCGCCTGGGATTGCACGGCAAACAGGCTCGCCTGATTGAGCGTGGCGCGTGCCAGGCGGGCAAAGCGCAGATACCTGTGCATCGAGGATTCCGACATGCGCACGTTCGTGACGAACACGGGAATGCCGCGCGCGCGGCAGCTGTGGAAAAGGTTGGGCCAAAGCTCGGTTTCCATGATGATGGCGATGACGGGCTTGACCCGGTCAAGGAAGCGCCGCACCGCCGAGGGGAAATCGTAGGGCACATAACAGTGCGCGACCTTGTCGCCGAACAACTGCATCACCTGCGCCGACCCGGTCGGGGTCATGGTGGTGATCAGCAATGAATAGTCGGGATAGCTGCCCATGATCGTCCGAACCAGCGGCACCGTAGCCCGAACCTCGCCCACCGACACAGCGTGAATCCAGATGAGACGAGGTGCAACGGTAGGAGCAACGAATCCGAAACGTTCCGGAATACGCTGCCAATAATGCGAATTGCTGAAGCCACGCCACAGCAGCCGCAACAGCACCAGCGGGAACAACAGACGCAGGAACCAAGTATAGACAGTGAGCACGGTTAGTTCTTTGTGGGTGACTCGTCTCGGCGCGCGTATCGCGTGCATCTTGCCTGAAATTTTGCATAGAATAGCCTATGCCTGAGCGCCTGTCCGCCGTCATCATCACGCACAACGCGGCCACCCAACTTCGCGAATGCCTGGAAAGCCTGCGTTTCGCGGATGAGATCCTGATCGTGGACTCCGGTAGCCAGGACGCCACGCGCGACCTCGCTGAGCGTTACGCTGCGCGCTTCCTGCATCAGAAATGGCTGGGGTACGGCAGACAGAAACAATTCGCCGTGGATCAGGCGGCCCACGACTGGGTTTTGTGCATCGACGCCGATGAACGCGTGACGCCCGAACTGGCGGACAGCATCCGCGCGACCCTGCAGGCACCCGCCCGCTTCGCCTACGACATGCCGCGCTGCAACCGCTTCATGGGCCGCTGGCTGCGCCACGGCGAGGGCTATCCCGACCCCAACCTGCGGCTGTTTCACCGGGCCCACGCGCGTTGGAGCGACGACGTTATCCACGAACATGTCCTCGCCGACGGGCCGGTGGGCCGGCTGCGTGGCGACCTGCGGCACGAATCGGAAACGACGCTGGCCGACTACCTCGACAAGCAAAACCGCTACACCACGTTGCAGGCGGAAAAACTGTACTCCCAGGGCAAGCGCGTCGGCGTGCTGCGCCTGACGCTCTCGCCGCTCCTGCGGTTCATCAAGTTTTATTTTCTGCGGCTGGGGTTTCTCGACGGCGTGCCGGGACTGGTACACGTCGCCATCGGCTGTTTCAACAGCTTCATGAAGTACGCCAAACTGATACAACTTGCGCGTTCCGGTCAGCGCTGACTACGGCGGCGCCCAGCGGTTCGCGTTCAGCAGTTCGTAGACCACCTGATCGGTCGCCAGCAACTCCTGCTCCAGCGTATCGAAATAGGCTGGCGGCGGTTGCGCCTTGCCGATCACGCCCGTCTCGAGGCGGTTTTTCAGGCTGTGGGTAAGATAGCCGTCCTTGCCAATGAGACCGATGATGTTCCCTGCCGTGACGAAGGCGTGCCCGTCTTGCTTGCGCAACAGTGAATCACCCAGCGCGCTGAATGAATCGCTGAACCCCAGCAGATCGACCACCGTCGGGAACAGATCGAGCTGCGATCCGACCGTGTCGCGGGTGCCAGGCTTGATGAGGCCAGGGGCATAGATCAGCAACGGGACATGGTGACGGTCGATCACCGTCTTGACATTGAATTTGCCGATCGGATGATCCGCCACGAAGACGAAGATCGTGTTCTTAAACCAGTCAGCCTTGGCCGCCGCCTTCATGAACTCGCCGAGGCTCCAGTCGGCGTAGTACAGCGTGTTGAGGAAGCCATCCTCGGTCAGGTCCCCATGCGGACGTTTCTCGAAGCGCGCCGGCAGCCGGGAAAAAGGTTCGTGCGTGGTGCCCGTGTACACGTAAGCGAGGAACGGTCCCTGGGTCTGCGCGAGCTTGCCCGACAGGAACATAAACGTGTCGTAATCCCAGCCGAACGCGGAGGCACTGGCATCCGGGTAATCGAGCAGGATCGGGACATCCTCCATGCCGTAATACTCCTCGAAGCCCGCGGCATGCGCGATGGCATCCATACGGAACGAACCGCGGTGCGAGCTTTGCACGAAAATCGTGCGGTAACCGTTGTGCTGCGCCATCGCTCCAAGACGCGACACGTTCGATATCTCCAGCCCCTTGCCCAGGTAAGGCACACCGATCAGTTGCGGAATACCCGTCAGCGTCGCCTGCACGCCCTCGATGGAACGCTGCCCGGCGGAGTAGGCGTGAGTGAAGCTCAGACTCTGTTTAACGAGAGCATCGAAATTCGGCGTGACGCCATAATGGCTGCCGGCCAGTGCATCCACGTAACGGAAGCTCCAGCTTTCGAGCAGAACGAACACCAGGTTGGGGCGTGACTTCTTTGCCTCGTAATGACGCAGCAGCGGGTACTGTCCGTCTGCCAAGGGGTAGATCCCGGCCACGACACGCCGTGCCTCCTGGGAATCGAAGAAACGGTGATTGACGCGGCGTGTGGCATCGCCCGTCAGCACCGCGCTGAACAAGCCGTTCAGTGTGAGATTCCCGGCCGCGGTACTGCCGCTCGTGAAGGCATGTACCACGTTGATGGGCTTACCGTACAACGTCCAGCCCCGGCTAGTCAGCGCCAGCACAAAAAAAAGCGCCACAAACACAATCACCCCATGGCGGCTGGGCGTGGTCTCGCGGACGGTGACGCGCCACCACAGTATCGCCAACACGGTGCACAACGCAGCATAGGCAATCAGGGCGCCCAGGTAACTCGTGAACGCAATGTGCAACATGGCGCCCATGTCCTGACCGACCGCCATCAGTTCGGTGGCCATGTGACGGTTCACAAAACCGAAATACACCACGTCGGCGGCCAGTACGATGCCCATCACCACCAGCATCGCCCAGAGTATCCAGGCGAACGGCAACTGCCACCAGCGGCTGGCGGCAAGGCGCAGCGGAATATTCAGCAGCAACAGGGGCACGATAAAAACGAGGGCAATGATGGCGCCATCGAAACGCACGCCATGCACGAAGGCCCCCAGGACCTGGCTGGCGGATAACTGGCCGAAATAGTCGCGGTAGGAAATAAAAAACACGAGGCGGAAGACCGAGAAGAATGCGAGGGCGAGCGCGAAGTAAAGCAGGCTCTTGCGCAACGGGGAGAGTGGTTTCTGTTTCATGCGAGTGCGTTTCATACGGGTTTATCAAAAATCTGCGCCAGTTTGGGTAACACATCGCCAACCTCGATCAGGTGCATGGGATGTCCCCGGTGCACGCGCGTGGTCCATTCCACGGTCTGCGGGTCCTGCCCGAGAATCTCGCGCACCGCCTCAGGATAACGGTTCACGACCAGTTCCGGATAGAGGTACGGCCCGGAGAGCTGGGGCGGCGCGACCGCATACAGCCCGACCACCGGTGTTCCCACTGCGACCGCGATATGCACCGGCCCGGTGTCTGGTGCCAACAGGCAATTCGCCTGCGCCAGCACCGCCGCGAGCTGCTTGGGTGTGGTTTTGCCGATCAGGTTGGTCACGCCGACAGGAATGGCCTCGGTAATGCCACGGCCCACGGCCAGTTCACGCGGGTTAGGGCCGCCGGTCAAAATCACGTGCACATCCCAACGACTTTGCGCACCGCGGATAACGCCGACAAAACGCTGCACCGGCCAGTCGCGCTCCGTCTTGCTCGCGCCCACGTTGATCGCCAGCAGCGGTCGGCCATCCTGCGGAAGCTGCGCCTTGGCCCATTGCCGGTCGGCATCCGTCATCGGGAGATGCCACTCGATAACCTTGTCGCGAATGCCGAGACACTCGATAAAGGCAAAGAAACTGTCGAGCAGATGTTCGCGCACGAAGGGAATGCGCCGGTTGGTAAACAGCCACTGACCGTCGCGGGCGCGCGTGCGATCAAAACCGATTTTGACCGGCGCCGAGATCAGTGGATAAATAAAATTCGCGCGCCAGCTCGCCTGCATCGCCAGCAGGGCATCGAAACGCCGGCCGCGAAGCTGGCGGCGCAGATCGGCATAGGCGGCGAGGCCTTTCGATTTGTCGAAGACGATGAACTCCACGCCCTCGATGCCTTGCAGCAGTTCATACGCGAACACCCCGGTGATCCAGGTGATCTTCGTCTGGGGCATGACGCGCTTCAGGGTTTCGATGACAGGCAATAACAACGTGACATCGCCCAGCGCCGAAAGTCGGACAATGGCAAGACGGTCGAGTTGGGGGGCGTGCGATTCCACCGCTTCAGCTTTGCACCGTCGCCGACGTACGGCGCGCGCGCAGTTGCGCGAAGGCACTCACCACCTCATCGACGCTGATATCGGCGGCGTTCCGGGTGGGCGGCTGCAACAGGACATGTTCCGTCCCCCAGGGATACCAGCGGGTTCTGTCGGAGGTGCCGAAAAGACACAGGATCGGTCTTGCGAGCGCTGCGGCGATGTGCAGCGCACCACCGTCACAGCAAATCACGGTGTGGCACTTGGCCAGGCCGGCCATGAGCTGATCCAACCGGTCGGTGGGATAAGCCAGGATCGGAATATCGCGCAGGGCATTCATGATCTGCTCGGCCTTTTCGTCATCGCCGGGATGCATCGGATTGGCGGCCGAACCCGGCGACCAGAACAATGCGAAGGTGGCGCGTTGCGTCTGGTTCAGGCGTCGGATCAGTTCGATGAATTTTTCCGCCGGCCAACGGTTGAGCGGCTTACGCGAACTGATATGCACGCCGATGACGTTATCCGTTGGTAATTGCTTTTCCCTGAACACGCAATCTACCTGCGCCAAGGATGCCGGCGGCGGATAAACCCGCATGGGCGGCGGCGGGCCCTGGATGCCCAAGGGCTCGAGCAGACGGAAAATATCCTCCACTTCGTGCATGGGATGCGGCAACGTGTACGGCACGCCGACGTCGATATGGTGCACACCGCGTTTGCCTTCCTCGGTAAAACCGACGATATGCCGCGGGCGGATCATGCGCGCCAACCGCAACGCGCGGCGCAGGAAGTGCGGACCGCCGATGATGGCGTAGTTGAAATGCTGACGGCGCAACTCGCACATGAGTTGCAGGCGATCCCAATACACGCTCAGCACACTTCTGCCTTTTTCGCGATGCTTGGCCTTCATGTAAGCATACACCGCGTCGATGTCGGGGTTGTTCTCCACCACCGGCCGGTTGTAGCTGTTCACCAGCACACACAGGCGCGCCTTCGGGAAATGCTCGCGCAGCGCACGGATCATCGGCGTGGTACAAACAAGATCGCCGATGTTGTCGCGGCGGATGACGAGGAAACTCGCGGTCTCGGGGATGGCACGTTTATCCATGTTTCTGTGCCGATTTCTTCCGGCCCACGGCCTTTGTCTCCGTCACCATCATGACCGCGGCAAGGCCTGAGAGAAACATGAACTGCTGCAGCATGTGGTCGCGCTGCACACTGTCGAGCACCACACGGGAGCCATAGTCCACCAGCACCAGAAGCAGCAACATGGCGGGATAATTCGGGGCGGCCCGTATTCGACGATAGGCCAGATATATCAGGCTCGCAAAAAAGACGATCCATAACATGGCCCCAGGAATCCCGACCCCAATGGCGATATCGAGCAGGCCGCTGTGACTGTGCCCTTTGTTCATGCCGTATTTTGCCATCATACCGTGGCCATACGCGTTCCGGCCGTAACCGATGCCGAGCGGATGCTCGTACACAAGCTTCAGCCCTTCTTTGAGCCACGCCACCCGCAGGTAAGTGGAATTATCGACGAACTCGCCATTCGGCAGTCTGGGCACACCGTATTTTTCGGTATCCTGCCAAGCCTTGTTGTGCTCGGTATCCCAGGCAAACGGAACTGTGTCCATCAAGTTACTCAGCGTTGAAGACTGCCTGGCCGACACGACCAGTCCCACGCCGACAAGCACAACAAGAAACATGGCGCTGATGCCGACAAAGGCCGCGGAAATTTTTAACCGACTTCTCCGTCCGAACAGATAAAATGATCCCAGCACCAGCAGGACCAGCACCAGCGTGATAATTCCATTTCGCGTCAGCTCACCGAATTCCGATACAACTGCCAACAGGAATATCACTGCGAGCACCGAATTCGGGAAGAGCAGCATGCGTTTCTTGCAGGTCGCCCGGTAAAACAACTCGGCCAGGAGAAAGCAGAACAACATGTTGGATAAATAATTGATTTTGTCCGGTCCTCCCGCCAGGCCGTCGAATCGATACTGACCGGCATGTCCCAGCCAATATTTCACCGCCTCCAGATCCACGTACACGATATGCACCATGAGCGCCACGAACACGACCACCAACGCCCATGATTTAAGAATCGGGTTTCGACGCGCCACTAATGCCACCAGTACCCCGACCAGCATCGCCGCCAAGGCCCGTTCCCACTGACCGTGAATTTCATCCAGTGACCAGGCGGTCTCCGGTGAAATGAAGATGGCCACGATATACAGCCACACGGTGAATGCCGCCAACACCCCCACAGGAAAGGACAACTCCCGGAAAACCGCCATGGGCTTTCTTTCTCGCCAGGCGAGATAGCCGAACAGCACGAGACTGACCGTCAGCAGCAGGTCGCGCAGCGACCCCGTATGGGGGATGGGCCACACGAAAAACAGTGCCCCGACAAGCGCCAAGGCGATCACATTCAGAGCGCCCATGAGTGTCCTGTCGTGCGTGGGGAAAACAAGAAAGACATCAGGCGTCCAACCCCATATCCCTAATCTGCCTTAATACATCGGCATGCGGCTTCCGGAATGTCCTCTTCGTCTTGGGCAAGGAAGAGAGGCGGTAATAAATCCGCCACCACAACTTCATGCCCCTGCTGGCCTTCTTGCTGAACACCGGATACATGTTGCCGCCTTCCCCGGTAAAGATGACTTGGGGCTTGAGTTCGCTGTAATCGAAAAGCCATTCTACCGGCATGTCCGGGAATTTCTCCGGGTCAAACAGCCTTTGTTTTATAAAGATGGAATTCACCTTGGTGCAGCAAATCAGCTTGTAGCCTTTTTCCTCGCCGAGTTTTTCCAGGGCCTTGGCCGAGCACTTTAGATACACCAGCCCTTCCGGATCAAAATATTCGATGTGGGACGAGAACCGGAGAACGCGTGCGTGTCCCACAGCTGCCGCTATCGCTTCGCTGAGTTTGCCATCTCGACATGATGCCAAATTCAAGCGCCTGGCGAAATGCCTGAAAACCAATATCCATGCGGCTTCCAGCCGTGTTTACCCCCCTCAAATTACCCACACGACTTCCCGAAGACCCTTTTATTATAAGTATCGATCATGATGGATACGAGACGATCGTATGAATTGACGACCCTGACCTGCTCCATCCCCTGGCGCGCAATGCGTTCCCGTTCGGGATCGTGACTCAGATAGTATTTCAATTTGGAACGAAACTCATCGAGTCCCGTGAACGTTCCAACGTGCTCACCCAGCGTAACAACCGAATCCATCTCGCGCGACTCATCCGTGAGGAGAAATGAGCCGGTGGCAGGCACTTCAAAGACCCGCATGTTCATTCCACTCCGATTTTTTCCTTCACCCAGACCCCAGTTGGAAATATTTATGACAATTTTGGATTTATTATAAAGTTCGACCAAGGGCTCGCCGTCGATATACTTTCCCTTGATGACTTTTCTGAATTTTGGCCTATACCAATTCTTCTTCAGCCAAATTCCCCCGTAAATTACCGCATTGTTGGTGATATCAAGCGCAGCGTCCATGTAAGACTGCCTTTTTTCTGACCAGCGGCCAACAAAGCAAAAATCAAGTTCCTTGTTAATTTCTGGAATATGGCGAAAAAAATTCGAATCAACAGCATGTGAAAGATAGCTGACGTTGCTGTATCCGGCCGAGCGGGCGGCTTCTACACAAGAAGAGCTCATAAAAAAATACCAATCAAACTCATGCAATTCCTGAAGCGCTTCGTTCACGCGTTCCTCTTTCTCGGTCCACCATGCAAATTTTGTCTTCGCTTCCTCGAGCGCCCAAGCGCGAAAGCCCAGACCGCGAATAAGCAGCACGAGATCCGGGTCAAAGTGGTGTATGGCCTGCTGGAGAAGAGTGCTCCGATAGTTTTTGTGGGCCAAGGGATGATCTTCAAATAGATTCTTTGACTTTGGAAGAATTCTGAGATTATGTGCCCATTTATTCGTGGGGTGGATAACCAAGCGGTCGAAGAGAGTATTCTGCTCAGCAAGGACACATTCAGTATCTATTCCTGCACGCGCAAAAGCAGATTTCAAATAACGAACGATAGGCGGCTTCGATGAATATGCGATCAGAATTCGCTTGAGCATTGATTAATTTTCCACAAAAATGTTAGTCGGTAACACCTCAAAGTTCCCTAATGTTCAGCAAACGGCTGGGATCACGCGCGACGGTGGTTTCCTGTCTTTCGAATGCGAAACCTCCATTCAAGATTTTCAGCAACTTCTTAAATGGGCTTTTCCAGCTTGACATAATTTTCTATCCTGTTGCCGAACCACGGCAAAATCTGAAACAGCTATCCCACAACCTCACCAAGTGTTTTTTTGCGTACGAACAACAAGACGCGCAGTGGCAATCATGCATGGCTACACGCCACAACACAATTCTTGCTTGCAATGCCGATGGTGCGTCCTTTAACTATCCCGTCCAAAACTGCAACCACAAGCGGCAGAACTATGGCTTGTGTTTACCCGGGGTGCCCATCTGTTGGGCAAGAAAACGACTCAACCCGGCCGCTAAAACAGCATAGTCTCTCGCTGAGAAAACAAGCTTGTGGCCGGCTTCGCCCATTCGTTTGAATTCAGCGCGGTCCATCCGCAGAATTGTCTCGACCCTGCGCACCAGGGCCTGTTCGTTCAACTCGCAGAAGAACGCAACACGCTCGTCGAACAGACTAAGGTACTCCGGCAAGCGGTTGAGAATGGCGGGGATACCCACAGCGTAGTACTCCAGAGTTTTTGTTGGCGACGATACCTCATACAACGGTGTCTCCGGAATCAATCCCACGCCTACGTCATAGCTGCGCATGAGGCGCAACAATTCCGGGCGCGGACGCGGCGGACACACACGTATGCGCGAGTCACCGCTTGTTCTGGATCGGATATGCTTTACAAGTTCATTCTCGCTTGGAGTATAAAGATCGAGGACAAACTCGCCCTGTACCTTCGAAAAGGCCGATACGATCAGGTCCAACCGGCGCAGGTGGTCAACTGCGCCCGTGTAGATGAACCGCTTCGCGGAACCGGTATCTTCAGGGACAGGTCCGCTCTCGATCCGAGTGAAATCGACACCCATCGGCAAAGGCAACGACGGGATTCGCAAATCCGGATGGAACCGTTCCTGAAAAGTCCTAGTGATCGGAAGATAGAAATCGCATCGGTCGATCAGGCGTTTTTCGAGCCGGCGCTTGATGGCATACTCGATGGTCTTCCGCAGCACTGAACGCCCCGTTGTTCTTGCCTCGTAAACGCGGCGGAAGCTGTGCGGAAACGATTCCCAGAATCCCACTTGATAGCCGTACTGCTCTCGATGTGCCAATACGTTTTTCAGCACGGGAAAGTAATTCCGGACGATAACAAAATCGTAGTTGGTTAAGTCCACCAAACCCTTAAGACTCTTGATAACACCTTGCCGCTTGTTGCTATACGGGAGAATCAACCGTCCGGCCGCTCTTACTGGGGCATCAAGCGTTCTATCGAAATAAACCAGATCAACCTCGGCATATTCTTTCAGCCGGAAGTTGAAGATGCCCTCGATCGCAGAGTGATTTGAGCCCAGATCCTGATCGGTAATCAACAGAATGTGCATATCGATTTTATGCATCAAACCTACGGCCGACGAATAGCTCGTTGGCGCAGCATTCCCAGTACGGCATTGAACACCTCATCCACGGTAATCAGTCTCATCGTTTCATTGGTCCGCTTCTTCTTGGGAATCTCTGCCACACTCTCACCGGCTTTCTGAATAACACGGTGTCGATCAAGATCCTGATAGGGGCCAATCATGGTCGCCGAGGTCGGCCCAAACAAACATAGTGTCGGCACGCCAAGGGCAACGGCAAGATGCATGGTACCGGTGTCATTGGTTACGAGCAGATCGAATTCCCGCAGCAGATAGGGCAGATCCTGTATGCCATATTGCCCGCACAGGTTATGAATACGTCGCGTCGTGCAAAGATCGATGGTCCTGCGCGCGTGCAAGTGTTCGTTACGCGATCCTGTAATGACGATTACAGCATCTTTCAGCTTCTCTGTAAGTCGGTCAGCCAGGACAGCGAAATTTTCTGCCGGCCACATCTTGAATGTGTTGGCCGCGCCCAGCTGAAACCCGATAACCGGGTGAGCACCGCCGATCGATTTTGGCAGGAAATCGGGCCGGCGTTCGTCGTAGCGCCGCGGCAACTGCATGCGCGTGATCAGCTGCTTCGCTCCGAGCAAACGCACAAGATCCAGCCTTTCCTCGATCACATGTTGCAGCTTCGGCATAAACTGATGGGAAAGAAACTGCCGGTATTCACTTTGAGTCGGGGTTTTCAGAATAATCCGCGCGCCACTCAATACCGCCATGGGAATGTCCTGCGGACTGTTGGAGTGGAGCAGTAACGCCGCTTGTGGCCGCGATTTGCGAAGCGCCATGACCGTTCTGACAAACTTATGGAATCCGCCGTGGTAGCGCACGATGTGATCAACATGTGCCAGTCCTTCAAACAGAGGCGCCATGTCACGATGCACAAACAGTGTCAGGGATACATTGGGAAAAGACTGCCTAAGTGAAGTAATGGCGGGTGTGGACAGCAAGGTATCTCCCAAGGCCGTATTGGAAAAAACAAGGATAGACTCCCACCGAGCAGGGGGGGTCCAGTGCTCATCGATTCGCTCGATTTTCGTGCTGCCCAGGCGGATATATATTCTGACTGCACTTCTCATCAGAAAATTCAGTATGTATTTATGCATGGCTACGAGGCATCGGCTCCATATGCTGGACCGCCCCTAATTAAGCGCCGCGAAGACGGCAATATAGCCTGCCGAGCGCGGCGTTCTGAAAGATCAGCATCCGCGTCGCCAACCAACCAGGAGAACGGTCTTTCACGACGAGGCGCGCAATACACTGCACATCTCCGCCAGCGACATTCACGCCGCGCGTGGTGGCGTATTGGGCCTTGAAACCAAGTGTTGCGGCGATTGTCTGATACTCCGGCTCAAAGTAGCCCCATGGCCAGCAGAGGTGGCGTGGGTCCTTGCTGAGGCGGCGTTTGATCTCGTCACGCGAGGCCGCGAGGTCGGTCTCAACCGCTGCCAGCCGTTGCGCTTTGTCGGGATGTAATTGGTCCCATCGCACATGGGAGTGCGTATGCGAATGAATTTCCACTGCACCGCTTGCTTCCATCGCTTCGATCTCCGACCAGCGCATCATAACCTCATCCGCACGGCCATTCATGACCGCGGCCTTGCAGGCGCGATGATCCGGCGTAATCGGGAGTGACTTACCTGCCCCCAGATACGTACGCGCCGCGCCCTCGCCAATGTTCCCGGTGATGGCAAAGATAGTCGCCTTGAGCCCGTAACGCTTGAGGATCGGATAGGCATAGACGTAGTTGTCGAGATAACCGTCGTCGAAGGTGATCAGCACGTTGCGGCCAGTAAACGGACGCGTGCCCTGAAGAAATTCCAGAAACTCGTCGGCCGCAAGCGCGGCATAGCCCCGCCGTGCAAGATATGCCACATGTTCCTCGAACGTTTCGGGGCTCACCGTCACCAAACCCGGATTTGGGCTAACGTGGTGATACATTAATACTGGCACCGCGCGCGTCATGCTGTTCCTGCCACTGTTATACAAAGTTTCCGCGTCGCTGGATCAGCACGCCTCGGCAAGGGGCAAATGCACATCCACGGCTCTTGCTTATAAAGGTTGGCGGGCGCTATGCTCATAAAGAATTTGGGTCGCTCAACGCGGAATTTACACCTTAAAACCAAATCTGTAGAGTCCGGACACTTGTCACGATAAATCGGGCTCACCCAGCAAAGCACATTCCCAATTCAGGAACTACGCTTGGCACCGGTAAAGAGCATATCGGTACTGACTTAATTGAACGCTGGCGGTTTGATGACAACCCTCCCGGCGGTAACCTAACCTGGAACACACCGCCTCCCGCGGAACGGCAATCATCATGCAAGACGACGAACAAACCCGGATTCAAGAAGCGCAATATTCGTTTCCTTACCATCATATCCCCAGCATCCAGAAAGCCAAATTTTCCCCTGTACGCTACTGGCCGTGGGGCTTTCGCTACCTTGGGGGCATCCAGCTGGTTCTGGACCAGCTAGCGAAAACACGATTCTCATCGTTAATCGACATCGGTTGTGGCGATGGCAGACTGCTGCGGGAGATCGCGAGCCATTATGCCGGTAAGGATTTGCTCGGAATCGACGCCTCCTCGCGCGCAATACAACTGGCCCAAGCCCTGAACCCAGGCATCCGTTATCAGGCGACTGACCTGTTTAAAGAACGAATTCACGAGAAATTCGATGTCGCCACGTTGATTGAAGTTATCGAGCACATTTCCCCGGACGACCTGCCCAAGTTTATACACGCTGTCGCCGATACCCTGGTGGAAGACGGGCGCCTGATCCTTACTGTGCCGCACGAAAATACGCCCGTCACCAAGAAACATTACCAACACTTCAATTCAACAAAACTCCGGACTCTGCTGGAGCCGTATTTTGACGATATTGCTTTCATCCCATTTGATATTCCGGCCTCAGGCTCACCGCTCATGTGGTTGATTCAGCATATTCTTGGGCCCAAAGGAAAGTTTTTTCTTTTAACGAATGCGCGATTGTTGTACTTCTTTTATGCTGTCTACCTAAAACGGTATTTGTATACCATGCACGAGAGCAGTTGCGAACGCATCGCCGTGGTATGCACAAAAAAGCGAGCCTCACTGTCCTGAACGAAATGCCAGCACCGCGCGCTCATGTGCCTACCCCCGCGACCTCGCGATACAGTTCTTCCGTGCGCCGTACCATGAGAGTTTCATCATAAAGTTCGTGCGCCCGCGCCGCGCCCTGTGCGCGCATGCGCTTGGCAAGTTCTGGTGAATGGATGAGCGTGCGCAGGTGATTCGTCAGCGCCTCCACGTCCTCCGATTCAAACAATAAACCTGCCTCGCCCAGCACTTCGGGGATGCCGCCGATGCGTGTGGCAATTACCGGGACACCCATGGCGGTGGCCTCGATCAGCGCGGTGCCCAGCGCCTCTTCCTGCGCAGGCAATATGAACACATCGAGTGCCTTTAAGAGGCTGGGAATATCCTCCTGGTGCCCCAACATCAGCACTTGGTGGTTGAGACCCAGTTCCTTGATGAGGTTACTGATGTTCTGTTCCTGCGGTCCGGTGCCAGCAATCAGCAATTTCAGTTGCGGAAACTCCAGCGCCAGCTGCTTGACGGCCTGAAGCAGAAACCGGTGACCCTTGGCCCTGCGCAGGACGGCGATGATGCCAACGACAAATGTCTCGCGCGGGATATTGAATCGTTGACGCATATCCACCAGATCGGTGCGTGCCGGGTCAAAGCGTTTGAGATTGATCCCGGTCGGTATGGAAATGATCTTCTCTCCCGGCACGCCCTGGGATATCAGATACTGCCGTACGCCCTCGCTCACCGTGATCACACGATCCGTGAGACGCGAATATACGAACGGCCCGCCGATCCGCGTGAGCAAATGGCGCGTGCGGAACACCGGTATGCCAAGCCACTTGCCCGCCGTACCGGCAAGCCAGGCGTCGCGCGAACTATGCGCATGGATAATGTCCACGCGCTCGCGCTTGAGCAGCCTCAAAATTCTCACGAACGCAACCGGGTCGTAGAACGAACGCATTTTCAGCCAGACGGTAGGGATATTGCGTTCTTCCGTGACACGCCCAAGCTTTGAGCCAGGCTGGCACAACAGCATCCCACGAAACCGTGCGGGGTCATATCCCTCCAACTCGCGCAGAATGCGCCGCTCCTGGCCGCCGAAACCGAGCGAGGCCTCCGTGTGCAGAACCGTGATCCTTCCCTTATCCATAATCAGGTAGAGGCACTTCTCAGGAATGCAAAACGCTATTGTACAGATCGCGCAATGCCACGCTCATTCGCTCAAAGCTCATCGACTCCACGGTCGCACGTGCTGCCACGCCCATGACACGGGCGCTTTCCGGGGTTACCGATCGCATGAACGCCGTCAGCGCGGACACATCGAGCGCGTCACAGGCAAAACCGTTCTTGCCATTTTCTATCAGCTCCGCCGCACCTGATTTGAAACTGGTGATCACAGGCAGACCGCTGGCCATGGCCTCGAGCGCCACGTTGGGAAAGGGGTCATAAAGTGTCGGTAATACGAGCAGGTCGGCCGCACCATAATAAGGTTTGACATCCTGCTGTGAGCCGACAAAGACCACGCGCCGTGATAGGTTGAGTGTTTCGGCACGGCGACGGAATTTGTCCGCGTTCTTGTCGCGTCCGACCACCAGAAGAAAAGTGTTTTCCGGAAGACCGTGCATGGCCTCCAGCAGAGCCGGCACGCCCTTGCGCACAAAACCGGAGCCGACAAACAGAAATAGCGTCGCCTCTGACGGAATGCCGTATTGCGCGCGGATTTTTGCACGATGTTTTTTCAAATTCGGATGGTAACTCTTCGTGTCCACACCGCTGTAAATTACGTGCAGTTTGTTCTCCGCCACACCGAAGTAATGCCGGATTTCATCGCGCACCATGCGCGAGTTGCAGATCACGACTTTCAGCTGCGGGCTCGTGAACAATGCTTTCTCTGCGGCCATCACATAGTGATGATAAGGATTAAGCGCTGAACCGAGTTTTCCTGCCCAACCCAGCGTGCGGGCGCGCTGTTTCAGCCATTCGCGGTGGACGCCATCGCCGGCACGGTAGAGATCACAGCAGCCGATCCGTTCGTGCGACTGGACCAGATGGAATTTTTTTTCAGCGAGCCGGCGGCAGACACAACGTGCAAACGACCAGTCGCGCCACAACCGCCCCACGTAAAACGGGTTGCAGGTCAGAACCTCGAATCCTTCACCTTTGCTCCACCCGCGCGTCACCAAGGTTAATTGCATATCCCGGGATTTCAGCGATTCCAGCGTGCGTGAGACAAATTGCTCTGCGCCGCCGTCTTGCGCGTAGCGCTGGCGAACCAGAGCGATCGAAAGGGGTTTCATCCGGACGTGACGATATGCCGGATGGCGTTGGATACTCTTTCGACGGAAATGGCGGTCAGGCACTCGCTGACTTTCCCGTTGCCGCAACCATCCTGTCCGCACGGGCGGCAGAGGTGGTCCGACGTCAGCACTTGCGACTTTACCTGCCACGGGCCCCACTCAAAATCGCCGCTCGGGCCGAACAGCACCACGGTTGGGGTCTGCATCGCGGCGGCAATGTGCATTGGCACCGAGTCCACGCCGACGAAACATTTCGCCTGGGCCGTGAGCGCAGCGAGTTGTTTTAAATTGAGCTTGCCGCAGAGATCGACCACCGGCCGTTTCAGCCGCGAGGTAATGCGTGCGGCAAATTGAAGTTCCGCCTCCGATGGCGCGGCGGTGAGTACCACGCGCTCGCCTGCCTCGTGCAGGGTGTTGATGAGCGCGATGTATTTATCCACTTCCCAACACTTGAACAGCCAGCGCGACGTCGGATGGATGTGGATAAAATTTCCGGCGCCAAGTCCCTGCCGCGCCAGCAGGTGATTTACGGAGTTTTCGGCCTCCTGGCCGGTCACGAGTACGAGACGACGCTCCGCGTCGGTGGGATAAACTCCAATTCGGCGCAGCGCGTCCAGATGCATCTCCACCGTATGCCGCCGGGCCGGGACCTGATACAGGTGCGTGAAGCTGTTGCGCCACAACCGCCCGCGCTTGGATGGGTACTGCCGCGCCACGCTGTAGTGTGACCCGAGCAGCAACGACAACACCGCGCCGCGCGGATTTTCGGTCAGGTGCACGATGAGATCGTAGTGGCGCGCACGCAGCGACCGGAACAGGCGCCACTCGTTCGCGATCTGGGTCTGCCAACCTTCCTTCTTCCAAGCACGGTCCACGGTAAAGAGATTCGCGATGGCCGGATGCCCGCTCAGCATTTCCTGCGTGTCGCGGTACACGAGCGCGTCGATTTCGAGATGCGGCGCCTGGTTTTTGAGCACGGTAAACACCGGCGAGGTCAGCAGCACATCGCCCAAGTGGCGCAGCTTGACGACCAGCACGCGGTGCAGGGAATTGAGGTCAACAGCGTCTTTCAGCATCGCGCAACCTTAGCAGATTTTTGAATCAAACCGGAGGGTTAGCCGCCGGTTAGCGCCGTCAGCACCCGTTCCGGCGCGAGATCCTTGAGGCACTTGAGGTGCTTGAGCGGGCACTCGCGCTTGAAGCACGGACTGCACGAAAGCGCGAGATACAGTACCTGCGCCTTGGCACTCATGGGCGGCGTGTGGTGGGGATCGGATGAACCATAGAGCACGATGACCGGCCGGTCGAGCGCGGCGGCCACGTGCATGAGCCCGGAGTCGTTGGTGACCACGGCGCGCGTCAGTGACATCAGGTCAATCGCTTCCGCGAGCGTGGTCTTGCCGCCGAGGTCGAGACACCGGCCCTGGGTCAGCGACTGGATTTCATTCGTCACCGGCGCGTCTTTGTCCGAACCGAACAGCCACACCTCCCAGCCCTCGGCCAGCTTAGCCTTGGCGACCTCAGCAAAATACTCCGCCGGCCAGCGCTTGGCCGGACCGTACTCCGCGCCTGGACAAAGACCAAGCACTGGCGCCTGCGGCAACTCGCGGCCAAGCCGGGCGAGCGTGGCGCTGGCATTGGCCACGTCGGCCACGAGCCGTGGATTGGGAATGGCCGGCAACGCCTCGTCCGGCGCAAGCGCCAGGGCCGCAAACCGGTCCACGGTGCGCGGGAGTTTTTTCTTGTCGAGACGGCGTGCGTCGTTCAGCAGCCCGTAGCGCAACTCACCGAGAAAGCCAGTGCGTACGCGGGCGCACGCCACGAACGGCACGATGGCGGACTTGAGCGAATTCGGCAACACGATGGCACGGTCGTAATGGCGTGCGCGCAGCGTGCGGCCGATGCGCCGGCGTGCGCCGAGATCGAGCCGCCCGTGCGCAAACGGCGCCTCGATCGCCTCATTCACCTCCGGCATGCGCGCGAGCAGCGGATGCGTCCACGCCGGCGCGAGCACATCGAGACGAGAATCGGGATATTGCTGCTTCAGCAGCTTGAACAAACCCTGCGCGAGCACCATGTCCCCGACCCAGGCCGGGCCGACGATGAGAAAACTGTGTGTGCTGTTTGCCAAGAGCGGGGTTACAAACAAACGCGGAACGTTGCGCGACCTGTATGACTGTTTTGTCGGTACATTAGGTTTCGTCCCTTCTCAATTGATCGTAAAAATTATACGGCGTAGGGTCCAGGATTACACAATATTTCTGAAATCGAATTCAAAGTTAGCTGGCCAACAACACCAGACGGGGATATTGGACAAACTCAGCGCGTGTATTCGGATTCGATGTTACGGGAATAGAGCTTTCTAGCACCGGGCAGGAACTTGCTCGTAAGAGAGGCAACGGATTATTGAGCCTCCATCTGGCCGAAAGTTAACGCGCCCTGCACTCTTTTTCCTCATGGATAAAGTGTCTGCCAAAATCTACGCTGGTATTGTTTTCCAGAAAAAAACTATCAAACAGTTTGTGGATGCATACAGGGTCGTTACATCCGTGCAAAAGGCAATAGACTCCGCTTAAACCTTTATAACGAACAGGTAATATCCCACTGTCTCTGTCTAAAAACGTTTCCGGCGCATTAGGGCCAAATATGCCTATTGCCCTGACGCCCAAGGCATCGGCTAAATGCAGGGGTCCGGCATCAACACCTATGAAAAGATCGGAGGATTTTACCAGCGCTAAGAAAGCTTCAGAACTCCTGATAGCTTTACCCAACACAAATTTTTCCACACCTTCAACCCTCCTCCGGTCCTCCGCTGGAAGAGCGACTGTTATCTTGAGGTTAGAGAATCGATCTCTCAACTGCCGGATCAAGCTTTCCAGGTCTTTGCGATCTAAGCTCTTCCTGATATCTGTAGAAGAAGGTGCAATGGTGACATTTCTCACATTGCCGAGAAAAGCCGGTTTTAAATTCGTTTCTTTCCTCGGCATCAAGAAATATTCACGCACTCTATCATAAAGGTTGTAATGCACTGGATGGCGCGAGAATTTTTTAAAAAATGAAAACCTTTTGGTGAAGGTTATAAAAAACTCAGAATCTATACCCAATGATAGTGGATTAAGACCCAAATCCATTTTCTCTCTTTTCAGTTTCCGGATGATTCTCCATAACTTGATAGGATTTCTTCTCTTGTTCACGTAGAACAAATCTACCCTACCGGTTAGGATTTCTTTTGCATAAGGGGAAAGCTGAGGGGAGGTCAGTACGAAGAAAACCTTATCGGGATAGAGGGAAATAAATTCATTAATAACCTTAAAACTTACGATCGCATCCCCATAACGCGCGAATATCGCAAAGAGTATTTTTGAGGATTTTTCTATCTCTTCGCGAGTTATCTCACGGCTCGCCGAGCCCACCTTTTTCAACCTATTCTTCATCAACATTCTTAGCATGATTGCTCCAAATTGACCTGAAAGCCGTGGATTTCGGTGAAGTCAGGCCAGCGATAGTAAGACGAATAAAATCACTGTCGATCAGACGTGGGTAGTTGTCAACGGACTATTGCATGAGCCGTTGCGTAGGCGTCAACTTTTTCTGTTTGCGCCTGAATTTCCCTTAAAGTAGCCTCCTTCGGGATAAAACACTGAAGAGACACAACGGCTGCTGACATGTCGTTCGTTCCGACGCCGGGAACGCCGTAGCGTTCTCTGTTGTCACCAGGGCTGCGCCCCCTTCTACCAAAACAACCGATGATTCGACAAACCAAAACATTAAACGCCTGGGGTACCCCTGATTTTGAGGACATCCTCAAACAGGAAATTGCACAAATCGGCGCTGAGCAACTTCCCCTGCAACAGGGATTATCGACCAGCAGCTATGCCATCGATAACAAACTTAGTGTGATGATCCTCAATGTTTCCGAGGAGGCGGGTTTTATACGAGCAAAGGCCGGCATTTTCTATACAGGAATTATCGCCAGTTGCAGTTGTGCGGACGACCCCACGCCCATCAATGAACATAATGAGTACTGTGTCGTGCAGCTTGATATCGATAAAATAACGGCTGAGACAACGGTAACTCTTCTGGCGGAATTGAAAAAGCATCACCGTGAAACGGTCATTCACCTCAACCCACTGGTTTTTGTTATCGGCATGGCTCATGTTGCTGCTACCGACGCACGCAGCGGATACGGCCCGCTGGGAATACAGTGACAAGCATGGCTCCGAACACTGGGGCAGCCTGCGCAAGGGTTACGCAACCTGCGACACCGTAAAGAGGCAATCGCCGACTGGCATCACCGGCGCGGTCAGGGAGAAACTGCCCGCACTCGAATTTCATTACCGGCCGATGCCGCTGCGCATCGTCAACAACGGCCACACCGTGCGCGTCTACGCCGCGAGCGGCAACCACCTTGTCATCGGCAAGGAAAGCTTTCGGCCGTTGCAGTTCCACTTCCATACGCCAAGCGGCGACCGCGTGGAAGGCAAGAGCTATGACATGGCCGCGCACCTCGTGCACCAGAACGATGCCGGTCAGTTGGGTGTGATCGTGGTACTGTTCCAGCAGGGCGCGAAAAATTCTGC
>JBGPBL010000042.1:0-23515 GCA_041481225.1 Sulfurifustaceae bacterium
GGAATGGCGCCGCAGTTGACCGGGATGAATGGTTTGTCTGCGCGTGGCCCCAGTTCATGGATCAGGCGCGCGGCGAGCTCTTTACCGGTGCCGGATTCGCCGGCGATATAAACCGGCGCCTGCCCACGGGCAAGGCGTTCGATCATGGCGCGGACTTTCTGGATCGCGGCGGAATTGCCCAGCATTTTTTTGGAGACGGGCGTGGCGGCGGGTTCTTCCGCGGGCGCCGCGGCCTTGGTGATGGGCGCGTTACCCACGCGCAAGGCGGCGCGTACGATATTTCTCAGGTCGTTGAGGTCGAGCGGTTTGGAAACAAAATCAAAGGCGCCGGCCTTGAGCGCGGCCACGGCGGTTTCCATGTTGCCAAAGGCGGTAATGACCGCCACCGGGAGATCCGAAAATTTTTCCTGAATGTGACGCACGAGTTCGATGCCGTTTCCGTCCGGCAGGCGCATGTCGGTGAGGCAGAGGTCGAATTTAAAATCCTGCAGCAACTGCCGGGCTTCTTCGAGATTGGCGGCCGAGCGGGTTTCAAGGTTCATGCGCCCGAGCGTCAGCTCAAGCACCTCACGGATGTCCGGTTCGTCGTCGACGATCAGAATTTGATTTTTGGGTTTGTTCATAATGTTCCAAGTTCAGCGCAATCTTCAGCGCGTGCGAAGGTGATACGGAAACGGCTGCCAACGCCGCCATCTCCGGGATGATAGTTCAAGGCGGCGCCATTTCCCTCGCACAATTCCCGCGCGATATAGAGACCCAGCCCCGTTCCCTTGGGAGTAGTGGTAAAAAACGGGTCGAAGATGCTTTCGGCGATGCCCGGCGGCACGCCTGAGCCCCAGTCGATGACATCCAGTACCGGCCGGCCTTCCTCGTCTTTGCCCGCCTGAAATTTTACCAAAGGCGTGCCCGTAAAGGGTGGGCTGTGGCGGAAGGCGTTTTGACACAGGTTGCCGACCACCTGATACAGCTGGTCCGGGTCCACGCATACCTGAAGGCCCTCGGCCCCTTGAATGAGGAAACCTTCGCGCGGGACGGAAATGGTTTCGCCGTATTGCCGCAGGTATTCCGTGAGCCAGGATTCCAGATCGAGGCGAACGGGGCTGATCCGGTCACGACGGCTGAGTTGCGTGACGTTCTGCACGATCACGTTCATGCGCTTGCTCTGTTCGTCGATGATTTTTACCAGGCGTTTTTCCTCCTCATTGTCCGTGCGCACGGTTTCTCCGAGAAGCTGGGCGGCGTTGGAGATCGCGCCCAGCGGGTTGCGGATTTCGTGGGCAATGCTGGCCGTGAGCCGCGCCAGGGCGGACATTTTAAGTTGCTGGGCCTGTTGTTTCAGGATGGCCATGTCCTCGAGGAAAACGAGTTTGACCGATTCCTTGGCTTCCCCCAGCGAGATGAAGCGCGGCAGCAGGGTATAGCCCGTGCGCGTGCTGAATATCTTGCGGCTGCGCTCGGTCGGGTTATTCCCGAGCCACTGGAACAGCTGGATGGCCAGATCGGAAGAGGCGTCGTTCAGCGGTGTTTTCTTTCCGGTAGTGAGCTTGATGCCGAGATATTTCTCTGCGGCATGATTGATCATGAAGATGTTGCCTTCCGTGTCGCAGGCGACAACGCCAGACTGCATCCATTGAATGATCAGCTCATTGAGGTGGGTGAGGTTGGCTAGATCGATGCCGCGGCGTTGTGCCAGTTCTTCCGTGGCATGCAACCGGGTGGCGAGCAGGTGGCCGAAGAAGGCCGTTGCATAGAACCCGATGCCGAAAACCCCCACTTGGGGAAAGCCCTGAACCACGTCGGTTTCGATTACGTTGGCGCCGGTTAACAGGCCCCATGAGTGTTCCAGCAGTATGGCGATGGTGGCGAGCGAGGCGTAGAAAATAGTCATTCGTTTTCCCAGCATCAGACTGGTGCCAGCGATGGCCACCAGCAGCAGCAACCCCACTCCGCTCGTCAGGCCGCCGCTGGCATGCATCAGCATGGTCAGCAGGGTGACGTCGGTGAAGGAAAGCAGTGTGGCCTGGCTTTCGAAATCGGGGTTGCGTGAATGGATGGTGACGACAGCGACCAGAGCGAGAGTGGCATAGACAAGGCTGGTGCTGAGGAACAGCCCGGGATAGGTTTCGCCGAATGGCGGCAGCTTTCCCAGGAGCAGCGCAATGGCCGCGGCGGCAAGCGCGACGGCCACACGGTAGAAGTTAAAATACTTAAGAAGTTTCCAGTTTTGCGCCTCGATGGCGGTCTGGCTCTCTGCCTTGCTAAGTCCCGTGGCAGAGATGGTGCTATCCATGGCAGTCATACCCTATTGAAATAGCACAGATTTGGAGGGGCCGCCAAATCTTTCTGAAAGAAATAAGTCGCGATATGAATGGCTTACGTGCGGGGTAAAATTCAGGAGTGTAGCCAACCCGGATTTGTAGTGATTTAAAGCAGCTACCGTCCCGAATTCAGTTTTTTTTTGCCAATTTTCGGTGTTCTTCGCAGCAATAGACCTTGTTTCCATCCCGAATCGCTTGCGATTCGGGGACATGGATCGCGCAATGCGCACAGGCCACCATCCTGGGAATGGCTGGTTTGGCCGTGCGGTTCTCATCGGGTGGGGTCGTAAAAGCACGCTTGATGATCTGGATCACGAGCCACAGTCCGAACAAGATGATCAGGAGGCGTAGTAGTTGTCCCATTTCGCTAACCTGCAGATCGAATGAAATGAGTAGAAGAGGTGAAAACGTGCCACCGGTACGTCAATGTCGTACACCAACGTGTGGGTTTGTGATAATCGATGTCGACCAAGTTATGCCACAGGCGGCATGTGTATAAGTTGGTCGGGGTGAGAGGATTTGAACCTCCGGCCCCTTGCTCCCGAAGCAAGTGCGCTACCAGGCTGCGCTACACCCCGATGATACTTAATAGTTGCGATGGACGGAAAAATGGGCCAGATCGTGCAGTGCTTGCTTGAAGGGCGAGTCCGGTACGGTGGCCAAGGCCTTCAGGGCCTGCTTGGCCTCATCCTCGGCCCGGCGTGCAGTGTACGTGATGGACCCGGTCGATTCAATGGCGTCCATGACCGCCTCAATCTGGGCCAGCCCGCCTTCCTCGATGGCGGAACGGATGATTTCGCGCTGCTGGAGGTCTCCCTGACGCAGGCTATAGATGAGTGGCAGAGTCGGTTTTCCCTCCGCCAGGTCATCGCCGATGTTCTTTCCAAGGTCATGGTTATCCCGGCCGTAATCCAGTGCATCGTCAATCAGCTGAAAGGCTGTTCCGAGGTGCATACCATAGGCGGCCATGGCGGACTCTGTTTCCTCGTCCTGGTCGCTGATCACGGCAGTCAGTTGTGCCGCGGCCTGGAATAGCTTCGCCGTTTTGTTGCGGATGACCTCTATATAGCGTTCTTCCGTGGTTTCCGGGTCGTGGCAGTTGAGGAGCTGCATGACCTCGCCCTTGGCGATGGTGTTGGTGGTCTGGGCCAGAATCTCCATGACCCGCATGTTGTTGACCTCGACCATCATTTCAAAGGCACGGGAATAGAGAAAATCGCCCACCAAGACGCTTGCTTCATTGCCCCAGATGGTGTTGGCGGTGGTATGTCCCCGGCGCATTTCCGAGGCATCCACCACGTCGTCGTGCAGCAGGGTGGCGGTATGGATGAATTCGATAATGGCGGCAAGCTTGACGGAGGCCGTCCCCCCGTAGCCGAAGGCCCGGCTTCCCAGGAGCACAATCACTGGTCGCAGGCGTTTCCCGCCGCTGTGGATGATGTAGGCGCCCATCTGGTGGATCAGGGCGACGTCAGACTGCAGGCGGGCTTCGATTTCGCGATCTACGGCCCGCAGATCGTCCTGAACGAGCGCCTTTATGGCTTCATAATCCATGGAATTAATGGTCAATCGAGGTCCGGGCCGCATGCTAGGGGCTGGCTTTGTGCCCTGTCAAGCCGTTTGACCTTGGGCGGTACAATCGTTAGAATTGCCGGCCTTTTAGCGGGTATTCCGCGCATCCGGCCCTCCGGGGCATATTCAGGAGTCGAATTCATGTACGCGGTGATTCAAAGCGGCGGCAAGCAGTACCGGGTAGCGACAGGCGATGTCATCCAAGTGGAAAAACTGGAAGTGGCGGCCGGTGAGACGGTGAATATTGATCAAGTGCTCATGGTGAGCGACGACCAGGGCGTGCGTGTCGGCACGCCGGTGTTGTCGGGGGCGACGGTGACGGCCACGGTGAAGAGCCATGGACGCGACGACAAGATTAAGGTGTTCAAGATGCGTCGGCGCAA
This sequence comes from Sulfurifustaceae bacterium, assembly GCA_041481225.1. Taxonomy (GTDB): domain Bacteria; phylum Pseudomonadota; class Gammaproteobacteria; order Acidiferrobacterales; family Sulfurifustaceae; genus Sulfuricaulis. The sequence continues at coordinate 4,274 of JBGPBL010000042.1, forward strand.
ACACTATCGCAAGACCACGGGTCATCGTCAGTATTACACCGAGCTTGAGATTACTGGAATCAAGTAACAGAGAGATTTAGCCATGGCACATAAAAAAGCAGGCGGCAGTTCACGCAACGGCAGAGACTCCCATGCACAGCGGCTTGGCGTAAAGCGCTATGCCGGTGAACAGGTTCTCGCGGGCAACATCCTGGTGCGGCAACGCGGGACCCAGTTTCATCCCGGCACCAATGTCGGCATCGGCAAGGATGACACCCTGTTCGCCAAGGCCGATGGCCGGGTGCTGTTCGAGATCAAGGGCCCGCGGAGCCGTAGAACAGTAAGCATCACCCCGGGCTGACGCGCTACGTGTACCTATCAAAACCCCGCCCTGGCAACATGGCGGGGTTTTTTATTTTTGTTTCGGATAATCGAGTCCTATGAAATTTGTTGATGAAGCCACCATCCGTGTCGAGGCCGGCAACGGCGGCAATGGCGCGATGTCATTCCGGCGGGAAAAATTTATTCCCCGCGGCGGACCGGACGGCGGCGACGGCGGCGACGGCGGCAGCGTCTATCTCGTGGGGCGTTCGGGACTCAACACCCTCGCTGATTTTCGTCACACTCGCCGGTTTCGCGCCGAGCCGGGAAAAAAAGGCGGCGGCGCCAATTGCACTGGCAAATCCGGTGAAAATCTTTTTATCCCGGTTCCGTTGGGTACGCGCGTGCTGGATGCCGAGACCGAGGAGTTGATCGGTGAGCTCACGCGTGACGGCGAGTCGCTGTTGGTGGCCCATGGCGGTAAAGGTGGCCTGGGTAACACGCGATTCAAATCCAGCACCAATCGCAGCCCGCGGCGCACCGTTCCCGGCCAGCCCGGTGAGCATCGTGAGCTCGCGTTCGAACTTCAGGTGCTCGCCGACGTGGGCCTGCTTGGTTTGCCGAACGCCGGCAAGTCGACTTTTCTGCGCGCGGTGTCGGACGCGCGTCCCAAGGTGGCGGATTATCCGTTCACCACGCTCCACCCCCATTTGGGCGTGGTGCGCGTCGAGGAACTTCGCAGCTTTGTGGTCGCCGATATTCCCGGACTCATCGAAGGCGCCGCCGAAGGCGCGGGTCTGGGCATCCAGTTTCTGCGGCACCTGTCGCGCACGCGCATTTTGTTGCATCTGGTGGACATGCTGCCGCTTTCGCCGGATGCCGATCCGGTGGCGGGTGTGCGGGCCTTGGAAGCCGAGCTTAAGAAATTCGACGCCAAGCTGGCCAAGCGCGAGCGCTGGCTGGTGTTGAACAAAATCGACCTGATTCCCGCGGACGAACAGGAAGCGCACACGAAAAGCCTGCTCAAGAAGCTGAAATGGAAGGGTCCGGTGTATACCATTTCAGCCATCAGTGGCGCGGGTTGCCGTGAATTGACGCAGGCTCTTATGATTCGCATTGAGAAGCTGAGAAAGACCAAGGGAAAGACCGGCGATGTCGCAGACAAAAACCGCTAACTCACGTACGGCCTTGAGCCAGACGCGTCGTCTGGTGGTGAAAATCGGCAGCGCCTTACTGACCCGTGACGGCCAGGGACTGAACCACGAAGGTATTCAGGACTGGGCGGCACAGATGGCGCAATTGCGCGCACGCAAACTGGACGTGGTGCTGGTCACGTCGGGCGCGGTCGCCGCCGGTATGCAGCGCCTGGGCCGGTCGAGTCGCCCGCATGCCTTGCACGAGTTGCAGGCGATGGCGGCTGTGGGGCAGATGGGTCTGGTGCAGGTATACGAGTCCGCGTTTCAGCACCACGGTTTGCACACGGCGCAGGTGTTGCTGACGCACGATGATCTGGCCAATCGCAATCGTTACCTCAACAGTCGCAGCACCCTGCGCACGCTGCTCGATCTCGGTGTGATTCCGGTGGTCAACGAAAACGATACGGTTGCGACCGAGGAAATCCGTTTCGGCGACAACGATACCCTGGCCGCCCTCGTCGCCAATTTGGTCGAGGCCGACCTGTTGCTGATCCTTACGGATCAAGCCGGTCTCTATGATGGCGACCCGCGTCAGCATCCGGAAGCGCAACTGGTTCCGGAAGGCGAGGCGGGCGATAAGCGTTTGCTGGAGATGGCCGGCGGTTCCGGCGCGCTCGGGCGCGGCGGCATGCGCACCAAACTTCTCGCCGCGGAAAAGGCGGCGCGCTCGGGCGCGGCAACGATCATCGTTTCCGGCCGCGAGAAAAATGTGCTGGCGCGCGTGCTTTCGGGCGAGGTGCTGGGAACCTGCCTCAGGCCGGCGCAAGGCAGGGTGGCGGCGCGCAAACAATGGCTCGCGGGGCATGCCCGGGTGCCGGGAACACTGCGGCTAGATGCCGGCGCGGCGCGGGTCATTCGCGAATCTGGTAAGAGCCTGCTCCCGATCGGCGTGCAGGCGGTCGAAGGTTCCTTTACGCGCGGGGAGATTGTCTCCTGTCTCGATCCGGACGGCCGGGAGGTAGCGCGAGGGCTGGTGAACTACAACTCCGATGACACGGCGCGCATCATTGGCCAGGCGACCGACAAGATTGAATCCATTCTCGGTTACGTGGATGAGCCGGAACTGATCCATCGTGACAACATGGTGGTGCTGTAAGAACAAAAAAAGCCGGCTAAGCCGGCTTTTTTTGTTTATGGGATGAAACCCTTTTATGCCAAGGCGCGCAGCCGCTGATTGAGACCACTCTTGTAACGGGCGGCGGCGTTTTTGTGAATGATGCCTTTGCCTGCCATACGGTCGATGGTCGAGGCGGCTTCCTTGAAAGCCTTCTGTGCCGCGTCTTTATCCTTGCCGGCGATGGCAACGCGCGCGTTTTTGATCTGACTGCGTAACTCGGTGCGCTTGGACGTATTACGGGCGCGGTGCACCACTGCCTGGCGGGCGCGCTTCTTCGCCTGTGCTGTATTGGCCAAAAGAATCTCCTAACTAAATTAAAGTGCCTGAAAAGGCGGGCAACTATGAAGATTTTATCCCCGTTTGTCAATCCCGTCCGGGGAGAGACAGTCGGAAGTGGGGGATTATCAGGCTTCGACCACCTTAGGACATCCTGTATGATCGTCGGCTTTGATGAAAGGCCCTACAGAACCCCATGACCCGCAAACTCATTAAATCCACGGCCGTGACTGGCGGGATGACCCTGTTGTCACGGATCAGCGGGCTCGTGCGGGACATGCTGTTTGCGAGCCTCATTGGGGCCGGGACCGGGGTGGCTGCTGACGCTTTCTATGTCGCCTTCCGTATTCCCAACTTCCTGCGCCGCATCTTCGGTGAGGGGGCGTTCTCCCAGGGCTTTGTGCCGGTGTTCGCGGAGTACAAGGCCCGGTACACGGCGAGAGAATCCCGCGAATTCGTCGATCACATGACCGGCATCCTCGGTGTGATTCTTTTTATCGTCACGTTGATCGGTGTGTTGGCAGCGCCGATTCTGGTTATGATCCTGGCGCCCGGCTTCCTCAACGAGCCGCATAAGTACGATCTTACCGTGCAGATGCTGCGCATCACTTTTCCCTATCTTATGTTCATTTCGCTGGTGGCGCTGTCGGCGGGCGTCCTGAATACCTATGGCCGATTTGGCGTTCCTGCCTTTACCCCGGTGTTGCTCAACCTGAGCATGATTGGCGCCGCCCTGTGGCTCGCGCCGCGCATGCATGAGCCGGTACTGGCGCTTGCCTGGGGTGTGTTCATCGCCGGTGCGGCCCAGTTGGCGTTTCAGATTCCGTTCCTGCGCGGAATCAAGATGCTGCCACGTCCGCGCCTGCATTTGCGCGAACGGCATCACGGCGTCATGCGCGTGTTCAAGTTGATGTTGCCCGCGATCTTCGGTGTCTCGGTTTCGCAGATCAACTTACTTGTAAACACACTGCTCGCCTCGTTCCTCGTGACCGGCAGTGTGTCGTGGCTGTATTACTCCGATCGCCTGATGGAGTTTCCGCTGGGCGTATTCGGTATCGCGTTGGCCACGGTGATTCTGCCCAGCCTTTCGCGCAAACACGCGCGCAATTCGGGCGAGGAATTTTCGCACATGCTCGATTGGGCGTTGCGCTGGGTTTTTCTGATCGGGATTCCGGCCTCGGTGGCGCTGGTGATACTGGCGGTGCCGCTGCTGGCCACGCTGTTTCATTTCGGCGCCTTCTCCGCCAACGATGTGTGGATGAGCGCCTACGCGTTGATGGCGTTTTCCTTCGGGCTGCTCGGTTTCCTTCTGATCAAGGTGCTGGCGCCAGGATTTTATGCGCGCCAGGATACCAAAACCCCGATGCGCATCGGGGTAATGTCCATGGTGGTGAATATTCTTTTATGCCTGGTGCTGGTGTTTCCCCTCAAGCACACGGGATTGGCACTCGCTATCTCGCTTTCGGCCTTTGTCAATTCCGGCCTGCTGTTTATGACGCTGCGCCGGCACAAGGTGTATCACCCACTGCCCGGCTGGGGACCGTTCCTGACGAGAATTGTCATCGCCAGTGCCGTGATGGCGGCAGTTCTGTGGTGGGGGGTGGGGGATTTCGACTTCTGGCTGAGTGCCCCGAAGGGGGAGCGGATTTATCGTTTATCCCTATGGGTAGTTACCGGCGTGGCCGTGTATTTATTGACCGTTGTCGCCTTAGGAGTACGATTGGCACAGTTGCTGCTTAAGAAAGTAGAAGGTGCACAAAGCGATGACTAACCCAGCTCAAGTTTTTCAGATTTCGGCCTGCAACGATCCACGCGTGTTTACGCTGGCGGAAGCGGAGGAGCTGTTCCCGCTGGTCTGGAAGATCACGGAAGAGGCCTATCGCGAACTGGAACCCGTGCGCCGCCAGCTTGAGGCCATGGTGCCGACCAACCCGCAAATCCAGAAGGTGGAACGGGAATACGAGGCCACGGTAAGGAGATGGGTTGGCAAGATGGAACGGCTGGGGCTAGTGGTCAAGGGCCTGTGGCTCGCCGACTTCGACACCGGCGACGGCTATCTGTGCTGGAAGTTTCCCGAATTGCGCCTCAGTCATTTCCACAGCTATCACGAAGGGTTTGGTGGACGTCGTCCGTTGAGCGACGTCATCGAGGAATTCGACCCGGATTGGGCACACCTTTAAGTTGTTGGTCGTAACCCCTTGCGGCTTGTCCTGCCGCGCACGAGGCGGTAACCTTCCGGCTTCACCTTAATATAGTAATCCGGTCCTATGGAGTTTATACGCGGGTGGCACAACCTGAAACCGCGGCACCGCGGCTGTGTCGCCACCATCGGCAATTTTGACGGTGTGCATCTCGGCCACCAGGCCGTGATCGGCCAGCTCGCGGAGAAGGCCGAAGAGATCGGTCTGCCGACCCAAGTCATCCTGTTTGAACCCCAGCCGCAGGAATTCTTTCAGCCGAAGACGGCCGTCCCGCGCCTGATGCGCTTGCGCGAGAAGCTCCAGGCGTTGCGGCGTTACTCAGTCGACCGCGTGCTGTGCCTGCGGTTCGATACCAGGTTCGCCGCCATGGAGCCGGAGGATTTCATCCAGCGCATCCTGGTGGAACGGCTGGGGGTGCGTTATCTGGTGGTCGGTGACGATTTCCATTTTGGTAACAAGCGCCGTGGCGACTTTGACATGCTGGCCGCGGCCGGCCGGCAGCACGGGTTTCAGGTGGTGAACATGCACGCGGTCGCCATCGATGGCGAGCGTGTGAGCAGCACGCGCATCCGCGCGGCGTTGGCGAAGGCGGATCTTGCTTTGGCCGAAAAACTCCTCGGGCGGCCGTACCGCATGTGCGGACGCGTGGCCCATGGCGACAAGCTCGGTCGCACGCTGGGATTTCCCACGGCCAATATTCACCTGCACCGCAAGGTTACGCCCATCAAGGGGGTATTCGCGGTGGAGGTCTTTGGTCTCAGTACCGAACCGCTCGCCGGCGCGGCCAATATCGGCACGCGCCCGACCGTGGGGGGTACGCGTACCTTGCTGGAAGTCCATCTGCTGGATTTCAACGAAAATATTTATGGCGCGTACGTGCAGGTGAATTTTCTGCACAAGCTGCGCGATGAGTTGCGCTTTGAATCCATCGAGGAACTGAAGCAGTGGATTCTCAAGGATGTCGAGGATGTGCGTGCCTTCTTCAAGAATTATCACCCGGCGCACCGCGAGGCGTTGGTCAGGGAAAAAACAGGGTAACAATGCACCCCCTCTCTCCGCAGGCGGGGAAAGAGAGTATTTTTTCCAGAGTACCCTTTAGATGGAAACTGTTGAATCGACATATATTAGGAATAGGATGCTGTGAACGATTATAAAAGTACACTGAACCTGCCGCAGACGGATTTCCCCATGAAGGCCAACCTCGCCGGGCGGGAGCCAGAGATCCTGAAACGCTGGCAGGAGATGGACCTGTACCGGAAATTGCGCGAACACGGACGCGGCCGGCCAAAATACGTCCTGCACGACGGACCGCCGTACGCCAATGGCGATATTCACATTGGCCATGCGGTCAACAAAATTCTCAAGGATATCATCGTCAAGTCAAAAACCCTGAATGGCTTCGATGCGCCATATGTTCCCGGCTGGGACTGTCATGGCCTGCCCATAGAGCTGGCAGTAGAAAAGAAAATTGGCAAGGCCGGGAGCCAGGTCGAGCCTTCCAAGTTCCGGCAGGCCTGCCGCGAATACGCCCACGCGCAGGTGGAACGCCAGCGCGTGGACTTCAAGCGCCTCGGCGTCATTGGCGACTGGGACCGTCCCTACCTGACCATGGACTTTACCATGGAAGCAGACATCATCCGCGCCCTCGGGCGCGTGGTGGCCAACGGCCATGTGGTGCGCGGACACAAGCCGGTGCACTGGTGCAGCGATTGCGGTTCAGCACTGGCCGAGGCCGAGGTCGAATACGCCGACAAAACCTCGCCGGCCATTGATGTACGTTTTGCCGCCATGGAGCCGGAAGAGTTTCTCGCGCGCTGTGAATGTGCGCCCGGTCACGCAGGCGAAGGCCCGATCAGCGTTGTCATCTGGACCACCACCCCATGGACCTTGCCCGCCAATCAGGCCGTGGCATTGCATCCGGAATTGGAATACGTGCTGCTTCAGTGTGCCGGTCCACTGGGACACGAACGGTTGTTGATTGCCGATCCCTTGGTGAAGGATGTGATGGCCCGTTATGGCATCGTCGATTACCGAGTGGTGGCGAATTGTCAGGGCAAGGATCTCGAAGGGGTGCAGCTCAAGCACCCGTTCTATGCGCGTGAAGTGCCGATCATCCTGGGTGAACACGTCACCACCGACGCCGGCACCGGTGCGGTGCACACCGCACCGGGACACGGCTTGGAAGACTATGTGGTGGGCGAGCGTTACGGTTTGGCCGTGTATAACCCGGTCGGCGCCGATGGAAAATTCCTGCCCGACACCGAGCTGTTTGGCGGCGAGCATGTGTTCAAGGCCAACGACCATGTGATCGAAGTGCTCAAGACGCACAGTGCGCTGTTGCATGTCGCCGCGCTGAACCACAGTTATCCGCATTGCTGGCGCCACAAGACGCCGATTATTTTTCGCGCCACGTCGCAGTGGTTTATCAGCATGGGGCGGTTGCGCGAGTTGGCGATGCGCGCCATCGACAGTACCCGCTGGATTCCGGAATGGGGCAAGGCACGCATCCAGGGGATGGTGGAAAACCGCCCCGATTGGTGCATCTCGCGTCAGCGTGCCTGGGGCGTGCCGATCCCGCTTTTCGTGCACCGCAAGACGGGCGAGGCGCATCCGGAGACGGATAGGCTTATTGAAGAAGTGGCCCAGCGTGTCGAGACGCGCGGCATCGACGCCTGGTTTGAACTCACGGCCGAGGAATTGCTCGGCACGGACGCGGCGAACTACGAGAAAGTGGGGGACACGCTCGATGTCTGGTTCGATTCCGGCGTGACCCACGCCGGTGTCCTTGAGCGCCGGTCAGAACTGAAATTCCCTGCCGATCTTTACCTTGAAGGTTCCGATCAGCACCGTGGCTGGTTCCAGTCATCGCTGTTGACGTCGGTGGCGATTCACGGCTGTGCACCGTACCAAGGTGTCCTGACCCATGGGTTCACGGTAGACGCCAAGGGACGGAAGATGTCGAAGTCCATGGGCAATGTGATCGCACCGCAGAAAGTCATCAATTCAATGGGGGCGGATATTCTGCGTCTGTGGGTGGCGGCGACGGACTATCGGTCCGAGATGAATATCTCCGACGAAATCCTGACGCGGATGGCCGATTCCTACCGGCGCATCCGCAACACCTCGCGTTACCTTCTCGCCAACCTCGCTGGTTTCGATCCCAAGAGCCATGTAGTGGATCCCAAGGACATGCTGAGCCTGGATCGCTGGGCCGTGACCCAGGCGCAGCGCCTTCAAACCGAGGTCGCCGCGGCCTACGAGGCTTTCGAGTTTCATCTGATTTATCAGAAACTGCACCAGTTCTGTGTCGTCGAGATGGGCAGCTTTTATCTCGACATCCTCAAGGACCGGATGTACACGATGCGCTCCGGCAGCCGCGAACGTCGCTCGGCGCAGACAGCCATGTACCACATTCTCGAAGCCCTGGTGCGATGGCTCGCGCCGATACTGAGTTTTACCGCCGAGGAAATCTGGCGCCATATGCCGGCCCCGCGCAGCGACTCGGTGTTTCTCGCGCAGGTATATGATCTGGGCACGCTCCGGCATTCCTCGGACGATGAAACGAAAGGCATGGGCCTGAAGTTCTGGGATAGGGTCATGGAAGTACGCGAGGCCGTGAAGAAGGAACTGGAAAAACTGCGTGTCGCCGGCGGCATTGGTTCGGGGCTCGATGCCGAAGTGGATCTTTACTGTGAGCCGGAGTTGCTCGGCATATTGCAGAAGCTGGGCGACGAGTTGCGGTTTGTGTTCATTACCTCGTACGCGCGCGTGCATCCCATGGCCGGGCGCGCACCGGAATCGGTGGAAACAGCGATCAAAGGGCTTTATGTCCGGGTGTCGCCTTCTGCTCATGTAAAATGCATCCGCTGTTGGCATCACCGCGAGGATGTCGGCGCCAACAAGGGTCACCCGCAAATCTGCTCGCGTTGTGTGCAAAACATCGCCGGCCAGGGTGAGGCGCGGAGCTACGCATGATCCGGAAGTATCTCTGGATCGCGGTGCTGGTGTTGGTGCTGGATCAGCTGACCAAGGTGGCCGCGGCGGATTACTTCGCGCATCAGATGGAAGCCAGGCTTGCCCCGTTTCTCAGTCTTGTCCTGGTGCACAACACCGGCGCCGCCTTCGGTTTTTTGAGTTCCGCTTCCGGTTGGCAGAATATATTTTTTATCGTCCTTGCCACCATCGCCAGTGGCGCCATTTTGTGGATGATGTGGCGCCTTGACGCCAAGAATACCCTTGTTGCTATTGGCCTGATGCTCATTCTTGGTGGTGCGCTGGGAAATGTGACCGATCGGTTGATGTATGGGTATGTTATCGATTTTATCGACATTCATTACCAGACATGGCATTGGCCTGCCTTTAATGTGGCCGATTCGGCCATTACCATCGGGGCGGTATTGCTGTTACTCGATGCGACGCAGGTGGGCGTATTCAAAAAACATTAAACGTTATCTGTCACTGAAAACCACGGGCATGGTGGCAAATGTCCTTTTCGGTACTAGAATTGGATGTAGCTGACAATGTCGGCACAGGGCTTCAAGGCATACTTGCAAATCTCTCGAACATGAAGGAGTCTCAGGAAATGCGTACATTCATCAAATCTTGTCTCACGGTGCTGACAGCCGGCTTCGTGCTGTCATATTCGTATATTGGTGTCGCGGATGAGTCCACCAGCAAGAGGAATATAGATTCCAGTGCTGTCAAGAAGTGCAGACAGGACTGCAAGAGTCAGAAAGAGAGCGAAGCCTATGAACGCTGCATGCTGAAGTGCAATGAAGACCATAAGGGCAAAGCCTCGGCAACAAGCCCGGTGAAATAAATAATATACAGCCTGTTCTTTACCCCGACGCCCGGAAAAACCGGGCGTCGTGTTATGTGCCGATGAGTGGTTACGTGCAATTCCCACATTATCCGCTTTGTCATAGCGGCTCGGGTGACCTGATTGTCGCGACAAAACAGGGTATTATGGCGATATGCAGATACACCTAGCCAATCCCCGCGGTTTCTGTGCCGGTGTCGATCGTGCGATTGAGATCGTCGAACGCGCGCTTGAATTGTTCGGCGCGCCTTTGTACGTGCGCCATGAAGTGGTACATAACCGTTTTGTGGTGGATAACCTGCGCGTAAAGGGGGCGGTGTTTGTCGATAATCTCGATCAGGTACCTTCTGGCGCGACGGTAATCTTTAGCGCGCACGGTGTTTCCCGTGCCGTACAGGCGGAGGCGGCGCAGCGCGGCCTGCGCGTGTTCGACGCCACCTGTCCGTTGGTTACCAAAGTACACATGGAGGTCGTGCGCCATCGCAACCACGGTATCGAATGTATCCTGATTGGTCACGCGGGGCATCCCGAAGTGGAAGGTACCATGGGGCAGGCCGACGGTGGCTTGTATTTGATCGAGTCTGCTGAAGATGTCGCCGGACTTAAGATCAAAGATGAAGCCAATCTGGCCTATGTGACCCAGACCACCCTATCCGTCGACGATACCGCCCGCATTATCGAGGCCTTGCGTCAGCGCTTTCCCAGTATCCGGGGTCCGAAGCGTGATGACATATGTTATGCCACCCAGAACCGGCAGGATGCCGTCAAGGTGCTTGCCCGGATTTGTGAGGTAGTATTTGTGGTCGGCTCTGCCAACAGTTCCAATTCCAACCGCCTGCGCGAGGTGGCCGCGACCCAAGGCGCGCGCGCCTACATGATTGACGGTCCGCAAGATATTCAGCGTGAGTGGCTCGAAGGGGTTGGCAAGGTCGGGGTCACGGCTGGTGCCTCGGCGCCCGAGCGGCTGGTGCAGGGAGTTGTCGAATGCCTGCAGGGCTGGGGCGCGGAACTGGCCGGAGAATGCGATGGTCCCCGCGAGAATGTTTCGTTTCCGGTTCCTGCCGCCTTGCGGCAGGGTAAATCCGGCTAGGCCACCGCCATTGTTTCCCGAAAATTTGTTAATGCGTGGTCCAGTTGTTCACCCACGTCCCACTGTTGTTCTGGTTCCACTGCTTCAGGCCGGTTGAATCTATTTGTAGGGCCCCATCGTTTTTTTGCTGTCCCGTGGTGCCAACTGTATTCGGATCAGCCTTGGCGGTATAGCCGCAACTGATCGCGGCCGAGGCTCCTGAGCAGCTGCCATTGATGGAACCATTGGCGATGGATAACGCGTAATGACCACCTGGTGAAAGAGCGCTGTAGCCAAGCCCGCTGCAGGCAGAAATCGTGCCGCTGTTAGGCGTCGCTGTATAGTTGTTGCATTGAGCGAGGTATTTTTCTTCCCGGCTGGCGATTTCAGTAAGCGCAATCTGCGCATCGGAACGGCGCGTCTGCTTCATGTATTTGGTGTAACTCGGGTAGGCAATGGCGGCCAGGACGCCAATGATCACGACGGTGATCATGACCTCGATCAGAGTAAAACCATAAAACCGGGATTTGTTCATTAGTGTGCCCCTGCGCATATACATGTAAGTTCAGATTAAAACAACCACGACCCCTTTCCAATTTCTTGGGAAGGGGTCGTTGGATAGCTTGACCCGGCTATCCGGCTTTATTCCTCATACCAGTACGATTTCATTATAGTTACTTTGGGCTTTACCTTTGTCTGTGTCGCACCACCGCTGACGCCCACCAGACCCGTCACACCGTCGTCGCGAATGACGACCACCACTTCAGACGGGATACCTCCACCCACAACGGCAGATCTCTGGGTAGCGCCGCTGACCCCGGTGTTTTGCAAGTCAAACATTGCAGTGCCGGTAAGGTAATTAATGGCATAGTACCTGCCTTCACCCTCATTGGCCTGGCAGGTGTTCAGCGCTGTGCTGCTATTGGCCGGCACGAACGTGGTGACATACAGGGTGCCTGCATAAATGGTAGTTTTAGCCAGGCTTTTCTCGCCTACCCATATCGTGCTCAGACCGTTGGTGAGCGTGACGTTGGCTGCTTCCTTGAGATCGATAAACCACCCCTTCGTAGCTTTGAGGGTGTTGATCTCGATCGTAAGGCTTGCACCCGTGAGCGTGCCCAGGTTGTTGGCCGAGGCATCGTACATGTCGGTGTCTGTGATCCCGGAGGCGGGAATCGAGACCGGTATTCCTGGTGCATAGTTGTAATCACGGAAGGCGTAGATGCGGTTATGCACGGCCTCCTGTACCGGGCTCAAGTTCGTCGTCAGCAGATCCAGGGGGTCTTCCCGGTTGCCGGTAGCGATCGTCACCAGGTCGTAGTAGGCCGTCGTGGAGAAGCTTGGATCGTTCACCTGAGACACATCCGGCGGGTAGAAGATCTTGCGTCGGCCTTGGTTCGTGGCCACGTTCGGAGACGTGCCCGGGCAGTTGCCGGAACTATTGTGGAAGCGCCGAGTTGAGGAAGTGCTGTCGCACCCTACATCGGCGAAGAGGTACCCATTGCTGCCGCCGTTGCTGGTGGTGGATAGTTGCGTGCCAAGGTCAATGCGCCATATCTGGCCGCCTGTATCGCCCACGTAGATGCGGTCGGTATATTTGTCGCCGTTGGAATCCAGCAGAGTGAGTTCTGATGGGATGCTGTATAGCATGCCGGACAACGGCAGCGAGGCGGTGGCGTCGCTGCTGGTCCACCATATGCGCTGGCCGGTTTTCGGATCGACGATATAAATCGCGTTGCCCATGCTGTCCGGCCCAGCGGGGATGGCATTGTCCTGGTTGGTGTCGTATCCGCCGCCGAAGATCAGCACCATCTTCGAGTTGCTGTGGGTGCTGCCGTCGTCATTACACACGGTTCCAGTACAGTTGTAACGGATGCGGGTCACCTTGGGTCGTGACCAGGTCTGGCCAAGATTGACGAAGTTTCCGCTGCCTCCGTTGATGACCCACATCAATTTTGGCGTTACTGTGGCGCTCTGGCTCGTCATTTTACTGCTCGGGGTAACGTCGAAGGCGTAGATGTTGCGGCCACCGCGGCGCATGCCGATGTACATGTACACAAAGTCACCGGCGGCCGGATCGATGATGCCGTCACCATTGATGTCGTTGATCCAGAACGACGGGGTATCGTCGACGCCGTAGATATGACCGCCATCAGCATCTTGGGAAAGCGGGAACTGCTGGTTCAGCATTTCCTGAGGCACAAAGGCCCACTCTTCCGCACCCGTGCTGCCATTGATCATGCGTATCGTGCCGTCGTTGTTGCCCACGAACAGTTTGACGATGGGGTTGGTTTTGTCCGCGACGCCCAGGATATTGGTCACGGCGCCGTAGGTGATGGCCACCGGCCGGCTATGCAACGGATCGGAGAAGTTCCATGGCCGGGTCTCGGTCAGGTTGCCTGAATGAACGGCAGGCGTGACGGAGGGAATATCGATATTCTGGTCGTAGGCGTCCTGACCGCGCATCCAGCTGATAAGACTGGTAACCGCGGCGGTGTCGGTCGCATTGGTGGTCGTGTTGCTACCGCTGGTGTCCGGCAGCCCCAGAATGGTCGGATCGTTGATCGCCGTGTCGTACAGGGTGTTGCCCGCCGTGGCCACAACTGTTGTTGGTGTTGCTGGCGCTGTGGCGGACAGGCCGGTATAGGAGCCGCGGTAGGTATACAGCGTACGTGGCACCACGCTGTTCTGCGTGATGAGCGCGCCCGCACCACCCTTGGAGACATTCGAGCCATCGGGTATTGTGGTGTCCAAGCTCCAGTAACTTACTGCCGTGTCCTTGATCCGGCTGGTAGTCGAGTCGATGGCGCTTTGATTCAGGGCGTCGATGATCGCTCCATAAGCGCACCCATAGGACGTCACGTCGGTGCTATTACAGAGTCTGAAACGCTTGACGTTGCCGTCCCAGGCTACCGAGCTGGAGGGCATGAACAGGGCGAAGTACACATCATCGCGGTCATACAGTTTGTTGAAGGCATTGATGGACAAGCTGGGGGCCACAAAGGAAGAGCTGATTGACAGGATTTCCGTCAGCGTTCCCTGGAGTGCCGAGTTCAGCTGGTCGGCGTTGTCGGCATTGTAATACTTACCCCCGCCATTCTGGGCGGTTGCCTGCAACAGGGCCAGGCCGGTCGCCGAGATGCCGCCACCAAAGCCAACGGTGTAGGTATTAACCACCTGGTTACCAGGCAGGCCGCTGTAAACGTCGTTTTTGTGCATCCATTCCGTCAGGTCGCTCAGGCAGCTGGTCACCGAGCTACCGCCGGCCGTGATGGTGGAACAGGCTGATTTGCCTGTCCGGGTTTTGATGCTGGTATCGGCGGAGGTGTCGTTGGTGGGGTCACCGTCCGTGACCAGAATGATGTAGCCCGTCTGGCAGCCATACTTGAACGGCGAGATGTAGGTGCCGGTGTTGTACGCCGAGTTGCCTGCGGCAATGGCGTCGTAGATGCCGCCATTGTTACAAGCGCTGTTCGCCACATTCTGCGCGCAGGAATCCTGGTGCGGTGTTTGTACAGGTGAGGGGTTGCCGTAGGTGACACCGAGACCGGCATAATAGCGATAGACCTCCCACATGGTTTCCGCCAACGGCGTGTAGGTGCTGGCGGTCAGGCTGTTGACAACGTTGTGCATGGCGGTGCGCCGCGCCGCGTCCATGGTGTCGACCCGGAACAGGACTCGGCCGCCATCCGGTGAGGGGCTGTTGTTGTTGAACACGGTCAATCCAAAGCGGACGCTCGGGTTACCATCGATGATGGCGTTCACTGCGTCCTTGGCGACCTGAATGCGGGACTTGGAGACGACCAGGCCCGTGTTGTTTACGTAGTTGATGTAATTGGCACTATAGAGTGTTGGTGCAGCGTTACTTGTAAAACTTGCCCAGTTGAAGGCATTCGCCGTGTTGGTGGTATAAGCGCTACCCGTGGTGGTATCCGGGAACTTGCTGTCGCTGGCAGCCAGACCATTGGTCATGCCATCGCCATCGCAGTCCACGTAGGTGATGTTGCTGTCGGTTTTTCCGCTTAGCGTCTTCCAGCCGTTTCTGCTTGCTTTGTTGCTGCTGTTGTCCCAGCGTGCGATTTTGGCGCTACCGTATATGCCGGCAGAACTCAGCGGCGTTACTGAGGCGAGACACTTATTATCGGTTGACGTAAAAAAATTGGTCGTGTTATTTGGGTCCGGGGGAGTGCTGCTGAATGACCAGTAGGTATAGTTACTGAAGGACGTGCAATTGCTGGGCTTGCCGGCGTTGGCTCCGGAGATGCTCAAAAGCGAGTCGAGATCGCCCGTACAGTAATTGATCGACGGATTGTATGCCGGGCGGGTCGACGTGATGATCGTGTCCATACTGCCGGAGTTATCGAGAATGATCATGACGTTTGGTGCGTCATCGCGTGCCACCGACGGTGACATGAGATAAACGTCGGTGTCCATGGCTTCGACGCTGGTGATGCCTTGCAGGGCGATCAGTGCGCCAATGGAGAAGACGCCGAATGAACGTTTAAAAAGTCGATAATAGTCTTTCGTATTCATGTCAGATCACCTGTGTGTCGATTAACCAACTAATTTAATTACTTGCTGCCCCAACTTGGCATAAGCCCTGATGAACGGTAGATCGGCCACCCAGCGCAGTTGTTCCCGTGCTGGCTACGTCAAAATTGCTGACTTGGAAATTCTGGGAGCTATTGCCTGATCCGCAGTCGTTTCCGCGTCCAAGGGGGTCGCTTTCAATGAAATTGATGGATACGCTCGCATTGCCGGCGCCGTAATTGTATAGAGTCGGACCTACAGTGGTGGTGGGATCCAACTGGGTAATAGAGTTCACCATCGCGTCCAGTCCGGATTCTGCAGCGGACCGGGCCTGAGTGGTTGCCTGGGCATTGCCTGACATTTTTACCTCAAGCGAGGAGGTGCTCATGGAGGCCATGCCAAGGATAGTCAGAATCGTCAGTATCACGAGACTCATGACCAGTGCCGTCCCGTTCTGGCGATGGCACGGGTTGTGCGCAACACAACAGGCGCTCATCCCGTCATACGAAGCAGATAGCGTCACCACACTGAGTCCGCATTGAAAGTCGTGGTTCATATCAAGCAAGGTACTTTTCATGTTCAGCTTCTCGCACACTGGGCCGGGGGCGGCTGCTGTTTGCAGCGCATGTTTCTCAGCAGTACGGTAGACTGGAATAATCGGCGTGTGTTGTGATCATTTTTGGCGGCCTGATCGGTGATACCATCGCCATCCACGTCATAAGCATTGGTGTCTATATCGCTATCTTTCTGGTTCACCGTTACGGCCAATATCCCGACCCGAACGCTCGATACCATGCCCATATTGGTGCCCACAGCCGTGGCATTGTGATAGATGTTGGGCACACCATCGGTGGCTGTGCCAGGGCTGACCACATCGGTATCCTCACCATACAGGATCTGTAAATTCTCAATTCCATCGACGAGTTCAACACCGGCTGCGCTATTGTCGGAGCGCCATAGCGCCGGATTTCCGCTGGCTCCTGTAGCGATGTAATATTGCCGAGTGACGAATTTAGTGATCTTTGCCGTCGCCTTGTAAGGCTTGGACAGGCTATTGGTGGAATTACCGGGCGCAGGATTGCTGGTACCTTGCGCATGCTTGATTGTGGTTATGTGCGTGACTGCATCCGTGGTGATATCGCTAACCTGGAAAAGGTCGGCCGTTGTGCAATCCGCTATAAGAACTACATCGCCTTTGGCGATTCCACTGGTTGAGGTAGTGGTTATGTCGCTGGTCTCACCTGACATATCCGCATTTAAACTAGCCGCGGTCACGGGATCGACAAAGCTTATGGTCACCGAGTCTGTCGTCGAGTCGGTACCGGCAAGGGGAATATCCGGTCTCGGTATGAGAGAGGCAGAAGTATTTACTTGATTGAAATAAGTGGTTTTAGGGATCAATGTGTTTACACAACCTGCATATCCGGCCAGCCGAATATCTCTGGTGATGAATTGCATGGCGAAGCGTGCATTTTCTTGCAACCGCGCCAGACGATCCTGAGTGGAATAGGTTTTTTTGCTGCTGACGAACACGGTAGATACCGCTGCCAGAATAATCAGGCTGATGGTCATAGCGACCATGAGTTCGACCAGACTGAACCCACCGGTTTTCAAACGATTGAATGAAGTAAGTTTCATCATAGTGGGAATTGAACTATCCAAGTTTGGGTTTGCGTAACATCCCGTTCAGTCCAGTTGATAGTGATCGTATACAGGCTCGTATTTACCGCATCTCTGGATATCGTTGCCAAGTGGCCTGTAGGAAGTGTGGATCCAGGCAGTGCGGTCTTCATTCCTGTGTACCATTGCCCAAGATCGTAGATGGCGAGATCGCTTGTGCTGCAACTTGCTGTGCCACAGGGTTTGGTGGCAGCCAGTGCGGCGGACGCAGCAGCAGTTGTTGCAACAGTGTAATTACCATTGTTCACACCGCTTTTATTGGCTCGCATGCGGTCGATAATGTCATTGGCGAGATAGGTCGCTTGTGTTCGCCAGTATGATTCGGTGTTGTACTTTAGAGACGTTGTTTGCAGCGCCGCCAAGCCCAACAAACCAATCGATAACACGAGCAGGGCGACAAGCGCCTCGACCATCGAGAAGCCTTTGATGGTATGTTGCCACTGAGTCTGTTGGTCATTTCGCTGCATGGCATTATCTAGCACGCGTCCGAGGCCAGCGTGGCCAAGGTAGGATGCCCTGTAGTCGAAATAGTGATTCGCTTGAACTTGTGCATTGTTGTGTCACACAGGTCGTAGTTACCTGTGCCACTGGTGGCGATACCGTCTTTGCGGTATGCGATGCTGTCCGCTGCTGAAGTCACGGTATTGTTGCCTGCGAGTGGTTCATGAAATCTGACGGTGACAGTGGCACTTGTTATCGGATCAATGTAGTAAACAAGCCAGCCGTTAGCCCAGTTTCCACCCGCCGCGCAGGCCGTACCATTGACGGCGGTGGCACATATACCACCAGTGGTGCTGCGCTTAACAGATTCACTTCTTGTAAGATTAATATCTGCGATGAGATCGTTGACCTGAGTCGTTAAACGGTTACTGGCTACAAAGCTCTTAAGACCCGGAACGGCAACTGCCATAAGAATCCCGGCAATCGTTAACGTAATGATTAATTCAATCAGCGTAAAACCACTATTCCAGACTAACGGTGATTTTTTGCAGATGGACGGCATGATAACTGAGAATTTACGACCGACAAACGGTATAGAAGGGCAGATAAAAGGAGACCCATGTTTCTGCGTGCACCCAGTTATCCGAAACCTATGAAGCATGTTAATTCGTAATCTCCGCTGAAATTAAGGCTAAAATAATAACTATCCCGTAGCCCATTAATATTCAGTCTAATGCCGGATCAGACATCCGCAATGTTCGGAATTGGTCGTTATGGATGAATTTCCAAGGTAGCTTATTTCAATCATTTAATATGTGGGTATGATGATCGGTTAATAACAGCAGATGGATGGTAAGTTGGCGGCATGATCGGTGTTACATAAAATGCACAGTTTATCGGGTGAATATCCTGACAATAATGAATAATAGACAGAGTTTATTATCTAATTTATAATCATTCTAAATGGAACAGCACACTTATAATTACCCCGAAACAGACGTGGCAAGCCTCCTGCGGCAGCATGGCATCCAGCCAACAGCCCAACGTACGCAAATTACCCGTTTGTTACGGGAGCGTTGCACCCATCTATCCGCCGAGGATGTCTTCAAGTTAGTCAACACAGATCAGCAACAGGTGTCCAAGGCAACGGTTTACAACACCCTTGGCCTCTTGGCAGAGAAGGGTGTCATTCGGGAAGTGATTGCCGATCCGACCCGAATTTTTTACGACCCGAATACCGCGCCACACCACCATTTCTTTGATGTCACCACGGGCGAATTGAAAGATATCGATGCCGATCAGATCCATGTGATGGGTTTGCCGCCGTTGCCTGCCGGCGCGCAACTGGAAGGCGTAGATGTCATCGTGCGTCTGCGTCAGGCGAAGTAAGCGTTCTCACGGCTCAACCGTTCCCCGCAGTATTGGTCACAACAGGAATTCGGCTTATACTCCCAGCCCGTGCAGTTTCCCTCAGGCCGGTGTAGCTCAGTTGGTAGAGCAACTGATTCGTAATCAGTAGGTCATCGGTTCGACTCCGGTCACCGGCACCATTCAATCAATGAGTTAGAGAAGCCCGCCCTGAGCGGGCTTTTTCATGTAGACGCTGTGTAGAC
>JBGPBL010000043.1:0-23242 GCA_041481225.1 Sulfurifustaceae bacterium
CATTACCTGGAAGATGAAAGGGATGTACACCAAGAGTTGCAACTGCGCCTACGGGTGCCCGTGCGATTTCTGGGACCGGCCGACGAAGGGATTCTGTACCGGCATGCTCGGCATGCACATCAAGGAGGGCCATTTCGGCAAAACGCCGCTCAGCGGACTCTCCTTCGCAGCGGTATATAATTTTCCCGGTGCACTGCACGAAGGCAACGGCAGTCTGCAACCCTACGTGGACGAGCGCGCCAACGCCGACCAACGCAACGCACTGCTTACCATCATGAGCGGCAAGGCCGGCAACCCGTGGTTCGAGGTGGTGTCTTCATTGCTCACGACAATCCATCCGCCGCTATTCGTGCCGATCCATTTTGAAATGGATATCAAGAAGCTCACGGCCAAGGTTCACATCCCCGGACATCTCGAGACCGTCGTCGAACCCATCAAGAACATCGCCACGGGCGGCACGCACCGGATTCAGGTTGTCCTGCCCGAAGGCATGGAATATAAGATGGCGGAAACCGCGGCGGCGGTTGTAAACCGTGCGATGGGAAAGATTCCCTACGACTTCCCCAACGGACACTCTTCGCTTGCGGAAGTGGAGCATACCCAGACGGGCATTGTCTGAGCTGAACGGATTCGTGGCTGTTGTTCCGGTGGGCGGTTTGCCGGTAACATGCCACCATGTCAGGCAATACCATCGGCAAGCTCTTTACCGTCACCACCGCGGGTGAATCCCACGGAGCGGCGTATATCGCCATCGTGGACGGTTGCCCCCCGGGGATGGCGCTTTCCGAGGCCGATATCCAACCCGATCTCGACCGGCGCAAGCCGGGCCAGTCGCGCCACACCACCCAGCGGCGTGAATCCGACGAGGTCAAAATTCTGTCCGGTGTGTTCGAGGGCAAGACCACGGGCACGCCTATTGGCTTGCTGATCCAGAACACCGATCAGCGCTCGCAGGATTACTCCAAGATCATGGATCGGTTCCGTCCAGGTCACGCTGACTACACCTACCAGCAGAAATACGGCTTGCGTGACTATCGCGGCGGCGGACGTTCCTCGGCGCGTGAGACCGCCATGCGCGTCGCCGCTGGCGCCGTCGCCAAAAAATACCTGCACGAGCGGTATGGCGTGGTCATCCGCGGCTACCTCGCACAATTGGGGCCGATCGCGCTGGCACTGAAGGATTGGGATCAGGTCGAGCATAATCCGTTCTTTTGTCCAGACCCGGGCAAGGTGGCCGAGCTCGAAGCGTATATGGATGCGCTGCGCAAAGAGGGCAACTCCGTCGGTGCGCGCATCAACGTGATCGCCAGTCACGTGCCGGTCGGGTTGGGCGAGCCGGTGTTCGATCGCCTCGATGCTGACATCGCGCACGCCATGATGGGCATCAATGCGGTGAAGGGTGTCGAGATCGGTGCGGGTTTCGATTCGGTCGAACAGAAGGGCACGGTACATCGCGATGAAATGACACCGCAGGGTTTTCTTTCCAATCATGCGGGGGGCATTCTGGGCGGCATCTCCACCGGACAGGATGTGGTGGTCAGCATCGCCTTGAAACCCACCTCCAGCATTCGTCTTCCCGGACGCACGGTGAACGTGAACGGTGAGTCGGCGGAGGTGATCACGACCGGCCGTCACGATCCCTGCGTCGGCATTCGTGCTACACCCATTGCCGAAGCCATGCTTGCCATCGTGCTCATGGATCATGCGCTGCGCCACCGTGCCCAGAACATGGATGTGAAAAGCCGCACCCCAGTTATTCCCGGAAGCACCTGATTTTCTCCAGACCCGAGTGATCCCGACGGCCCTCAACCCGGAACGGATCGGTAAATCGGTCCTTGGCCTCTTCGATTACGTGCAGGGCGTCTATGAGCTGCTGGTTTACGCCAGTATGGGTATCGGCAGGCTTGCCAAACCTCCCATTAGACTGGTTTTCAAGAAGCAGATTTATTTCACCGGTATTGAAGCATTGGTGCCGATCACCGCCATCGCCACGCTTTCCGGCATTGTCATCACTACTCAGATTGCGAGCCTCGCCGGCCAGAACATCGGCCTGACGGCGAAGATCATGCTCTGGGTGGTGGTGCGGGAGTTGGGTCCGTTATTAACCGCGATTGTTATCATTGCGCGCAGCAGTTCGGCGACCGCGTCGGAACTCGCCACTATGAAGATCCGCGGCGAGATCGATAGCCTCAGGAGGATGGGCATCCATCCGGGCGACTATCTTGTGATCCCGCGCATCGCCGGCATCACGCTGTCTGTCATTACGGTGACTTTCTATTTTCAGATGACCGCCATTGTCATGGGCTACGCCTTTGCTTCGCTCGTCGGTTACTTGCCATTCATGAAAAGTCTGGGTGGCATCGTTTCCATTCTGAGCATGAAGGAAGTGCTTGTGTCGCTTACCAAGGCGGTGGTGTTCGGCCTCGTCATCTCCTCGACCTCCTGTTATTTCGGTTTGCGGGCGCGTGCTTCGCCCACGGCCGTGCCGCAGGCGGCGACCGGCGCCGTCATGCGTAACCTGCTGATGGTTTTTGTGTTGGACGGGATCCTGACCTATGCGTTTTTCGTCTAACGGGTATCCGCACCCATGATTCGCTTCGATCGCGTCAGCGCGGGAACCCTTCGGGGGTTGTCATTCGAAGTCGCCAATGGCACGAGCGCTAAAATCCTGTCTTCCTCCGAAGACCAGATGAACGCGTTGTTTGCCGTCTGTTCCGGGGTGCGGCGACCGGATACCGGTCATGTCTATATGATGGATGAAGATGTCTATGCCATGCCGCCGGACGAGTGCATTCTTCTCTTTCGCCGCATCGGCATGGTCCCAGAAAATGGAGGACTAATCAGCAACCTGAAAACATGGGAAAACCTGATACTCCCGTCCTGGTACCATGGGACAAGATCACCCGATGAAGTGGAAAACGAGGTTCTGGCGTATTTCCGCGAGGCGGGTTTCAACAATGAGCAGGTGAAAAACCTGATGCGCAAGCGGCCCGATGAGCTGACGAAATACGAAAAGAGACTCATTGCCGTCGTTCGGGCCATACTGATGAACCCGGATATCCTGATATATGATTCCATCCTGACGGGACTGGATCGGGAGGCATCGGGACGGCTGCTGACGTTGGTGCAGGAATTCCATAATAAAAAAACCGGCCGGGTGTCGGTCTACCTCTGCCCGGAGGACGCCGCCGCGGCGCGCATCCAGACGGACCAGACGGTGACGTTGAAAAATTAGAGACAAGAACAGGTTATGGCCATACTTCAGGACGACGACACCCGCTTCAAAGGGTTGGAGAAAAAGATCGGCATATTCGTGTTGGTTGCCGTGGTCGGCATTCTATTCGCGGTAGTGTCTATCGGAATCCAGCAGGGGGTGTTCGCCTCCACCACTAAAATTTATTTTGTCACCGACAGCGGGCAGGACATCAACGAGCGCATGGCGGTGCAATTGAGCGGATTCAAGATCGGACATGTCGTCCAACTCGCGCTGACGGAGACCGCCAAGGTTCGGGTGACACTCTCCATCAATGACAAATACATGCAGTGGGTCCGCAGCGATTCGAAGGCGAGATTGCTCAAAGAGGGTTTGATCGGGGACGCGATTATCGAAATCTCGCCCGGATCAGAGAAGGGTAAACCGCTGTCAGAAGGGGGCGTGGTTGTTTTTGAGCGTGCGCCCGGATTGAACGACGTGGTGGGTAATCTCTACACAGAAATCGTGCCGCTCATCAAGGACATCAAGCAGTTGACCGAGTACATTGCCAGCCCCAATGGTGATTTCCGCCAGTCGATGTACAAAGCCAATGAATTCCTGTCCGGTTTGCCCGAGACCCGCAAGAAGTTGGATACCGTGTTAACGGATACCGCGAATCAGCTACCGAGCATCATGCGCAGCGGGCGCGATACTCTGGAGAAATCGAAAAAGGTTATAGACTCCGTCAGCCGCACCTGGCCGATCAATAAAAATATCGAACCGCCCAAGGCCGAGATGTTGCCGGCGGACAGCTACGATAACCGCGGCATACCGGCCAGGCAGCCATAACGCCCATGCCACGCCTGCGTGTATTTCTTTTCAGCGCCGCCGTCAGCCTCTTGCTGTCATCCTGTTTTGGCGGCAGCCCGGACCTTCCGGTGCTCACGGAGCAGCAGGCCGCCGCGGTTCAATGGAACAATCAGGGTCACGCTGCTTTCAAGGACGGCGATTACGCACAGGCGCTCGCGGCGTACCGCAAGGCGCTGGAGATCAATCGTTCCACGGAGGATGTCGATGGCATTGCCATGGAGCTGGTTAACATTTCCACTGTGTATGATCGTTTGGGTGACCGGACCAGCTCCCTGAATGCACTCGATCAGATATTAGTTCCCTCTGGCATTCCTATTACGCCGACACGCAAGGCCGAGGCGGCATACCGTAAGGCGGTATATTTTCTCGAGGATGGCGATGATGCGCAGGCATCGGCCTGGTCGGATAAGGCATTGGTGTTGTGTCAGAACACAGGCTGTCCTGTCGAAGGCCGGCTCTTCAATCTCAAGGCGAGGATGGCATTGGGAAAAAATCCGGCTGCGGCCATAACCCATGCGCACCACGCGCTGGTCTTGAACCGGAGCACCGGAGACAAAATCGAAGAGGCGAACTCGCTACGCCTGATCGCGGACGCCTCGCTCCAGAGCAAAGATTTCGCCACGGCGCAGCAGTTCTTTGACGACGCGCTTCGTCTCGACAAGGAAGCTGGCTCCGCCGCCAAGATCGCGCTCGACCTCATGGGCCTTGGCCGGAGTCTGGCGCGGCAGGGTAGATCTGTTGAAGCACAGGAATATTTTCGCAGAGCTTATTCAGTTTTTGAAAGCATCAACGACGTTAGAAATATGAGAGCAGCTGAAGATATGATGAAGGAAAGCGTGAAATAACAGTGAGCTACTGACTGGAACGATAAGTTTCCCTTTCCCTATATACGGAACGATATCCTTGCTGCCCGGGGTAATGAAATTAGAGACATACCGAATGCGACCCGAGAGACGTTCGCTTTTCTGAGAACCGGGCCTTCAGACGGTTGGTCTACGTCTGCTTCTCAGCAAACCTCATCATCGGCTCATATCGACCCAGACCTGTCCTTCCCCTTCACGGCTCAATTCCCTCCAAAGCCGCCATCCACAAATCGTGACGCCGGGCCATCACTCAAGAGAACCCGTCCACCCAATCTGGTATTGCTCTCCGCTGAACATTGTTTGAACTGCTACACCGGCAGCCTGAATTGGTTTGTAAAATTCACTCGTTGATTCCAGATTTAAAAAGAAGTCCAGATAACACATTCGCCAGAGCGAGGCGGGGAACAAAAACACCTCATGCCCACACCAGACCCTTGAAGGATCGTATGTAAATGATTATCCGGAATCTGTAGCCTTGCAGATGGCATGGCTATTGTTGGCAAACATTACAGTTCACGAGATTTCGTGATTGACAGGGCGGTGCGGGAGGCGGAGAGTGCACATCAAGCGGAAAGCACATACGCCCATGCGGGTAAGATGGCGTATCACTAGAAACCGCTGGTAACAAAAACAATGATTGATTACATAGGAGACAGTACCACGAAATTTTATCCGCGTTTGGCAGTTACAGCCATTTTCATCGTCGCGTAAGCTGTGTCATCGGTTGCCCATGGCGCGCCGGTCTCGCGCTTGGGCGATGCAGCAGTCTAAGACACCTGCCCACGGGGATATCACACAATTATGGTCACGGAGGAGAAATGTCAATAAGTTCGCGGAAACAGCCGGTCAACCGGGGAGAAGAAAATAGATTAAGGCTGCCCCAAAAACTGCTGCTGGCAGCGGCTCTCGCCGGAGTCCTGGCGATACAGATTGCCCCCGATGCGCAAGCCTCCACAGTCACGTTTAACTATACCGCCATTATCAGTGGCGATACGCCCGCGGGTACTAGTCCCTGGGTGCAGGCCACCTTCGACGACGGCGGCTCCAGCGGTACCGTAACACTGACCATGACGACGTCGGGACTGACCGGAAGCGAGAACGTCTCGGGGATGTATTTCAATCTTGACCCCACGTTGAATCCGACCAGTCTCAGCTTCAGCTTTAGTTCTCTTGGATCATCTGGTCCAGCGGCTACCAGCGTGCAGCATGCGAGTACCGATACTTACAAGGCCGATGGCGATGGGAAATACGATATCTTATTTAATTTTTCTACCGGCAGCGGCTTTAACCCCAATGAGACAGTGAAATACTCAATCACAGGCATCCAGAGCCTCACGGCGCAGTCCTTTAACTTTTTGAGCGCCTGCGGTAACCCCAGCTGTTCGGGACCGGGTAATTTCTACGCCGCCGCCCACGTGCAAAATACCCCTGGCACCGGCAGCTCCTGGATCGCGAGCAACGTGGGCGTGGTGCCCCTGCCGCCGGCCGTGTGGCTGTTCGGCTCTGGTTTGTTGGGTCTGATGGGTATGGCTCGCCGCAAAGCAGTTTAAGTTTTTCTTTCAAACTCGACAGATGAGACCTCGCTTAGGCGGGGTCTTTTTTTGTCTGTATGAATGTCAGGTATTGGCCGATGCGACCGTCCGATCCTGGGAAAAGCGACCGTCTGGTTGTGGCTGGTTCGCGACCATCCGCCAATGGGCGCATTTCGTCCAAAACTTGGACATTCATCACCAAATGAAATGTAAATACAGACAGTTAATTGCAATGTAGAAAGGTGAGCATTCCTGCCCATCCCTTTTGTGGTGTTTTCCTACAAAAAGTCGCAGAATTATATGAAGGGTAGCCATATGAGCGTTGTTCTATAAAATTCAATAATTCTTGGAGGAGATTAAACAATGAAAGTCGCTAGTTTTTTCACGAGGAGTGGCATGGCCTCGCTGGCCACGGTCTTCACAGTTGCCGGTGTTTCACTGCCAGACGTTGCCTCGGCGAGTATCATTACTTTTGACTTCACCGGGCGATTAACTGTTACCGACCCCACGGGCAACATCGTTCCCAACCCCAGTGTGACAAGCCCAACCGACCCTACCGGATTACAGACCCCGATCGCTGCCTCGCTTACCTATGATTCGAGCATAGGCATATCATCCAGCACGCTTACTGTCACGGTGGGAGATTGGTGGGGCTCGCCAGCGATTGTGCATGACATCACAACCTTATCTATGGCAGGCACGCAAATTAACTCACAACTGTTAGGCGACTGGAATGGCAACTACAACATGCCCGCGCTTCTTCAGTGGGACGCGACAGGACTTATCAATGCCATCGGTTACGGCCTTCAAGTAGGCGATAAACTCAGCGGAAACAGTTTGTACCGTGACTATAACCACGATCATGTCTATGACCCCTCAGAATTGCTGACAGCAAATCTTGGAAGTGCTGCTCCGTATTCTGACACGCTCATATCAGGCAAGGGCGTGCCACTGCAAGCTTATGCGCCGCTGGCAGCCACCGCTGCTACGCAAGGTTTCACCTCCGGTCCCTTCACTGGTTTCAAGTTGTATTTGGACATTGGCAGCGGCAACAGCATGTATGTGACATCGGTCAGTTCTGTTCCAGTACCGGCCGCCGTGTGGCTGTTTGGCAGTGGACTATTGGGGCTGATTGGAATGGCTTGTCGCCGCAAAGCAGCTTAAGTTTTTATTCCAAACTCGACACAAGAGACCTCGCTTCGGCGGGGTCTCTTTTTGTCTTCGTGAATGTCCGAAAGTGAGAAAATAACTGTCTGGTATTGGGGTACTGCGAAGGCACCGATCCTGACCGGGAGTTGACCATCACCCAGTCGGCGAACTCGATGTCCGCTTTCCCGTGCCGTAAAACTCGGTTGTCCACCCAGGATGGGTAGTTATTATTGCGAGACTCGAACACCCGGAGTTATAGCTTTGGGAAGCATACATTTGCCGCGTGAAAACCGAAGCAAAATCCTGCCGAAGCGGCAATGTTATGCTTCTAGGCTCAGCACAGCGTGTGTTCATTTGCTTTTTTGATGTCAATACCACTTCATACAGTATCAAAAAATAGAAGCACCGGGTGATCCGGCATAAGAATGCTTAGCGACTGTTGACGGCAAGAGCGACGTATTCAAGATGCATGGGAAATCCAGGCCAGAATGGCAGCATCACAATGTCTAGTTGGAGGTTGAAGTGGCTCAGTCTGGTCTGAACAAGGTGTATGTCCAGATATCCGGATTTTATTTTTTCTATTTCGCCACGCTGGGCGTGTTGGTGCCGTATTGGGGTTTGTATCTGCAATCCATCGGCTTTACGCCAGTAGACATCGGCAGCCTCGTGGCGATTCTCATGTTCTCGCGCATTGTGGCACCGCTCGTGTGGGGCTGGATCGCTGATCATCGTGAAAGCCGCATGCACGTGGTGCGGCTGGCGTCCTTTTTGACCGTTGTCGCCTTTGCCGGTGCTTTCCTCGGAACCGCTTTCTGGTGGCTCGCCGCCGTCATGCTGCTCTTCAGTTTCTTCTGGCACGCTTCATTGCCGTTGCTGGAAGTCTTCGTCATGCGCCACACGGCTTCGCGCCCGGGCGCCTATGGCCGCGTGCGGCTATGGGGCTCGATTGGATTTATCGTGAGCGTGCTGGCACTGGGCCCAGTGGTCGATCGGCATGGGCCCTGGTGGGTGTTGCCGGCGTTGATCAGCCTGATGGCGGGCATCTGGCTTTTCAGTCTGGTATTGCCGGAATCGGAAATGCAGGGACCCGCGGGGCATCCCGGACCGTTTCGCAAAGTGCTGCTTCGCCCCGACGTGGTGGCCTTCCTGTTTGCCTGTTTGCTCATGCAAATCGGGCATGGACCGTATTACACGTTTTATTCCATTTATCTTGAGGGGTATGGTTACAGCAAGACCCTGATCGGCATGCTGTGGGCATTCGGGGTGTTATGCGAGATCGGGATTTTCCTTTTGATGCCGCGCGTGCTCGCGCATGTTTCGTTGCGTAACGTGTTGCAGGCCAGTTTTTTACTGGCCGCGCTACGCTGGTGGTTGATCGGCCGCTTTCCGCAGAGCCTGGGAATTCTTGTCGTCGCCCAAGGCCTGCATGCGGCGACATTCGGGAGCTTTCATGCCACCGCGATGCAGCTGGTGCATCGTTTCTTTACCGGACCGCACCAGCATCGGGGACAGGCGATTTACGGCAGCCTGAGTTTCGGGATTGGCGGGGCGGTAGGGAGTTTCTACAGCGGCCACGCTTGGGCAGCGTTGGGCCCGGCCATGACTTTTAATATCGCCGCCGTGAGTGCAGGCATGGCGTTTCTGGTAGCGTATTTTCTGATCAGGCCAAAGACTTGAGGCGACGGCGCCGGCGCGCCGGGTCAATTGGTATGATCTCGGCCGATGTCCTGCCCGTTGTGCTGGGAGAGGGCTTCGGTGTTTTTGCCGGAGTGGGGAGGACGAAAATGTTGTTGAGCGCCATACACAAATCTTCCAGCATCCGGTAAAGATCCACGTCCGTGGTGGCTGAGCGCAGCACTTCCTGGCGGATGGGGGCGAGTGCGTTGAAGGTTTTTGCCGCATCGACCGGATCTTTCAGGGTGCGACAGGCATTTTCCTTGTAGATGGCCTGCGCCAGGCGCTTCATCAGGTCGTGGTGCAGCGGACTGCCTTCAAATAGATCCTTGATGCCGGTCGCAGCCGGATTGATCGGGAAGTGATGATTCCCGAGCCGTTGTTCCAGGTGTTGTAACAGTTCCTTGAAGTTCATTTACCTTCCGAATTCAGGACGACTCTTATCATGGCCTGACCGGCGTTGGACAGGGTTCGCCCTTCATGGGTAACGATGCCCAACTCGCGCCGTATCCCTATCTTTTTAAGATGGACCACTTTCAGGCTGTCGTCAATCATGGTGTGTGGCAGGGCGCTCCAGCCGAGGCCAATAGCCGCCAGCATTTTGAGGACTTCGAGGTAATTCGTGGCCATGCCAATCTGGATTTTATCGCGCCATGCGCCAAAGGCCTTGAGGATGATTTCGCGTGTATACGTGCCGGGCCCGGGAAGAATCGCCGGATACTCCAGCAGCATTCGCGGTTGTATCTCGTGCGCGCTGGCCAATGGGTGATCGCGGCTGATGACGATGTCGAGCGGATCGTCCCAGACGACCGTTGTCAGCAATGGTGCGGCGGTGACGGGAGGCAAGGTGACGATGGCAAGCTCGATATCTCCCTGCGCCACGGCGACGCACGCGGCCTCCGAATCCATGAAGCGCAGATTGAGGCGAACGTCCGGATAGGTTTTGTGGAATCGCTTGAGTGCCGGCGGCAGGCGATGCAGGCCGATGTGATGACTGGTGGCGATGGACAGTTCTCCCCCAATGGTTCCGGAAATGTTGGCAATACCACGCTTGATGTCATCCAGTTCCTTGAGGATGGCGCGGCTGCGTGCCAGCAGCATGCGCCCGGCCTCGGTCAGGTGCGTTTTACGCCCGACGCGGTCAAAGAGGCGTGTTCCCAGCTCCGATTCGAGTGCCGCGATACGCTTGCTGACGGCAGGTTGGGTCAAAAAAATCTTCTCCCCGGCACGGGAGAACGAGCCGGTTTCGGCCACGGCCAAGAAGGCCTGCAGGGCGGATATATCCATAGCTATAAGGAATAGAATACATGATAAATATGAATTTGCGTTATTTATATATCTTGCCTAGGATTTACGCAATTCAGAAGGACGAATCCTGACATGGCCGGAAAAACTCTCTACGACAAGCTCTGGGACGCCCACGTGGTGCGTCACAACGACGACGGTACCTGCCTCATCTATATCGACCGTCATCTGGTGCACGAGGTCACGAGCCCGCAGGCCTTCGAGGGGCTGCGGCTGGCCGGGCGCAAGCCCTGGCGGGTGGACGCCAATCTGGCGACCGCCGACCATAACGTGCCCACGACCGACCGCGCCAAAGGCATCGCCGATGCGGTGTCGCGCCTGCAGGTCGAGACGCTCGACAAAAACTGCCATGATTTCGGCATTACCGAGTTCGGCATGAATGACGCGCGCCAGGGGATCGTGCATGTGATCGGTCCGGAGCAGGGAGCGACCCTGCCCGGCATGACCGTGGTGTGTGGCGATTCGCACACCTCGACCCACGGTGCCTTCGGGGCGCTGGCCTTCGGTATCGGCACCTCCGAAGTTGAACATGCCCTGGCCACCCAGTGCCTGATCCTGAAGAAATCGAAGAATATGCGCGTGCGCATCGAGGGCGCGATTCCATTAGGCGTAACGGCGAAGGATCTCGTGCTTGCGATCATCGGCCGCATCGGTACCGCCGGTGGTACGGGGTGCGCCATCGAGTTTGCGGGCAGCGCCATTACGCAGCTTTCGGTTGAAGGCCGCATGACGGTGTGCAACATGGCGATCGAGGCCGGTGCGCGCGCGGGCATGATTGCGGTCGACGACAAGACCGTCGACTATTCCCGTGGCCGCCCCTATGCGCCAAAAGGCGAGCAGTGGGAGTTGGCGGTCAAGGCGTGGCGCGGGTACGTGAGCGACGTCGACGCCAAATTCGATAAAGAGGTGGTGCTCAGCGCGGCGGACATTCGCCCGCAGGTGACCTGGGGCACCTCGCCCGAGATGGTGGTGCCGGTGGATGCGACCGTGCCCGATCCCGAGAAGGAAACGGACGCGGTCAAGCGTGGTTCGATGCAGCAGGCGCTCAGGTACATGGACCTCACGCCGGGCACGCCGATGCGTGCGATTATGCTCGACAAGATTTTCATCGGCTCCTGCACCAACTCGCGTATTGAAGATCTGCGCGCGGCGGCAGCGGTGGTGAAAGGAAAAAAGGTGGCGAAGAGCATCAAGCTCGCCATGGTGGTGCCGGGCTCGGGGCTCGTGAAGTCCCAGGCGGAGAAGGAAGGGCTCGACAAAATTTTTAGGGACGCCGGCTTCGAATGGCGTGAACCGGGTTGCTCGATGTGTCTGGCGATGAATGCCGATCGCCTGGAGCCGGGCGAGCGTTGCGCGTCGACCTCGAACCGCAATTTCGAGGGCCGACAGGGAGCGGGTGGACGCACGCATCTCGTGTCCCCGGCCATGGCCGCGGCCGCGGCGGTTGCCGGCCATTTTGTGGATGTGCGGGAGGTGGGCTGATGCAAAAATTCGAAAAACTGGCGGGCATTGCGGTTCCGCTTGATCGCGCCAATGTCGATACCGACACCATCATCCCGAAGCAGTATCTGAAATCGATCAAGCGCACCGGTTTCGGTCCCAATCTGTTTGACGACTGGCGCTATCTCGATCCGGGTGAGCCGGGCATGGACCACAGCAAGCGCCGCCCGAATGCGGATTTCGTGCTGAACCAACCGCGCTATCGAGACGCACAGGTCTTGCTCGCGCGCGACAACTTCGGTTGTGGTTCATCGCGCGAGCATGCGCCGTGGGCCCTCGTGGATTACGGCATTCGTGCCATCATCGCACCCAGCTACGCCGATATTTTTTACAACAACAGTTTCAAGAACGGGCTGCTCCCGATCGTGCTCGACCGTGCGGCGGTGGACCAGTTGTTCCGGGAAACCGAAGCGACCCCAGGTTACCGGCTGACCGTGGACCTCGCCGCGCAGACCGTGACGATGCCGTCAGGAAAGGTGTTCAAATTCGAGATCGATGCCTTTCGAAAACACTGTCTGCTGAATGGTTTGGATGACATCGGGTTGACCTTGCAGCATGTCGATGACATCAAGGCCTATGAAGCGCGGCGCAGGAAAGAAGCGCCGTGGTTATTTGCGAACTAAGTTTCGAGAGAGAGAGCAGCGATGACAAAAATGATAGCAATATTACCCGGCGATGGGATCGGTCCGGAGGTCGTGGCCGAGGCCGTGAAAGTGCTGGAGCGCCTGCGCAAGGATTTCGGCCTCAAAGTCGAAACGGAAACCGCCCCGGTGGGCGGCACGGCGTATGAGTTGCACAAGCATCCCTTGCCGGATTCGACATTGAAGCTTGCCAAAGCGGCGGATGCGGTGCTGCTCGGTGCCGTCGGCGGCACCCAGTGGGATTCGCTGCCGCGTGAACTGCGTCCGGAAAAAGCGCTGCTTGGGCTGCGCGCGGAGCTCAAGCTTTTCGCCAACCTGCGCCCGGCCATTCTCTATCCGCAACTCGCCTCGGCCTCGACGCTTAAGCCGGAAGTGGTGGCGGGCCTCGATCTTCTGATTGTGCGCGAACTGACCGGCGATATCTATTTCGGCGAGCCGCGCGGCGTGCGCACGCTCGCGAATGGCGAACGCCAGGGTTTCAATACCATGGTGTATGCCGAGCACGAGGTCGAACGGGTGGCGCGAGTAGCGTTTGATGCCGCGCGCAAACGCCATAAAAAGGTTTGTTCCGTGGAAAAGGCCAACGTGCTCGAGACCAGCGGCCTCTGGCGCGAGGTCGTGATTCAGGTGGCCAAGGACTATCCTGACGTCGAACTAAGCCATATGTACGTGGACAATGCCGCGATGCAGCTGGTGCGTGCTCCCAAGCAGTTCGATGTGATCGTTACGGGCAACATCTTCGGTGATATCCTGTCGGACGAAGCGTCGATGCTGACGGGGTCGATCGGCATGTTGCCATCGGCTTCGCTCGATGCCGCGAACAAAGGCATGTATGAACCGATTCACGGTTCGGCGCCGGATATCGCGGGCAAGGGCATCGCCAATCCGATGGCGACAATCCTCTCGGTTGCCATGATGTTGCGTTACACCCTCCATGAACCGGCCTTGGCCGAGAGAATCGAGCTGGCCGTGTCCAGGGTGCTCGATCAGGGCCTGCGCACCGGTGATATTTATACCGAAGGCACGAAGAAAGTGGGCACGGTGCAGATGGGTGATGCGGTGGCCGCGGCGTTGGCAAAGTAAGTGAACGAATTTTTGGACTTGTGAGGCAGAAACAATGAAGCGGGTAGGTTTGGTTGGTTGGCGCGGCATGGTGGGCTCGGTGCTGATGGGACGGATGCAGCAGGAGCGGGATTTCGATCACATTGATCCGGTGTTTTTCACCACGTCCAATGTCGGCGGCAAGGGTCCGGCGATCGGCAAGGACGTGCCACCGCTCAAGGATGCCAAGAGCGTCGATGAGCTCAAGAACATGGATGTTATAATCTCCTGTCAGGGTGGCGAGTACACCACGGAAATCTTCCCGAAACTGCGCGCCACCGGCTGGAAGGGCTACTGGATCGACGCCGCCTCCGCGCTGCGCATGGATAAGGATGCGATCATCATCCTCGATCCCGTGAACAAGAACGTGATCAAGGACGGCCTGACGAAGGGCGTCAAGAACTACATCGGTGGCAATTGCACCGTGAGCCTCATGCTCATCGGGCTTGGCGGATTATTCCAGAAGGGACTCATCGAGTGGATGACCTCGATGACCTACCAGGCGGCCTCCGGCGCCGGTGCGCAGAACATGCGTGAGCTCATCAAGCAGATGGGTGCCATCCACGCGTCCGTGAAAACCAAACTCGACGATCCAGCCTCCGCCATTCTTGATATCGACAAGACCGTGGCCGATACGATTCGCTCAAATGATTTCCCGAAGCAGAACTTCGGCGTGCCGCTCGCAGGCTCGCTGATTCCGTGGATCGACAAGCAGCTCGACAGCGGTCAGAGCAAGGAAGAGTGGAAGGGACAGGCCGAGACCAACAAGATACTCGGTCGCGAAGCCAAGCCGATTCCGATCGACGGCCTGTGCGTGCGCATCGGCGCAATGCGTTGCCATAGCCAGGCATTGACCATCAAGCTCACAAAGAATGTGCCGCTCGATGAGATTCACGCCATGCTGGCCTCGGCCAATCCGTGGGCCAAGGTCGTGCCGAATGATCGCGACATCAGCATGCGCGAGCTGACGCCGGCCGCAGTGACGGGCACGCTCACGGTTCCGGTCGGACGGCTGCGCAAACTCAACATGGGCAGCGAATACCTCACGGCCTTCACCTGTGGCGATCAACTACTGTGGGGCGCGGCCGAACCGCTGCGTCGCATGCTGCGCATATTGCTCGAAGCCTGAGCCGGGGACGGAACATCGCCAAGGGAACAAACAAGTTGTTTGATGTCGCGGTGGTAGGGGCCACCGGGGCCGTGGGCGAAGCCTTGGTCTCGATTCTCGAAAAACGCAATTTCCCGGTGCGGGATCTGCATCTGTTGGCGAGCAGCCGCTCCGCTGGCAAGCGCGTCGAATTCAAGGGCAAGCACTGCTTGGTGCGGGACGTCGCCGGATTTGATTTTTCCAAAGTCCAGATCGTCTTTTTCTCCGCTGGCGAGGCGGTATCTGCCGAATATGCCCCCAAGGCGGCCGTGGCCGGCTGCGTTGTCATCGACAACACCGCCCACTTCCGGTACGAGCCGGATATCCCGCTGGTGGTGCCGGAAGTAAACCCCCAGGATATCGCGCAATATAAAAGTCGCGGCATCATTGCCAATCCCAATTGTTCCACTATCCAGATGCTGGTGGCTCTGAAGCCCATCCACGATGCCGTAGGTATCGAGCGCATCAACGTTTGCACCTACCACTCAGTTTCCGGCACCGGTGGGGAGGCAATCAAGGAACTGGCTTCGCAGACGGCCCTGCTTTTAAACGGCCAGTCGGTCAAGCCCCGGGTCTACCCTAAGCAGATCGCCTTCAATTGTTTGCCGCAGATTGATGTATTTCTGGACAACGGCTATACCAAAGAAGAGATGACGATGGTCTGGGAGGTCCGGAAAATCCTGGGGGATGAGTCCATCCAGGTGAACCCGACGGCAGTCCGGGTTCCGGTTTTTTATGGCCACGCCGAGGCCGTGCATATCGAGACCCGCAAGAAAATCAGTGCCGAGGAGGCCCGCCGGCTCCTGAAAAAGGCCCCGGGCGTGAAGGTGATCGATGAACACAAACCTGGTGGGTACCCGACCGCGGTGACGGAATCTGTGGGCAAAGACGCTGTTTACGTAGGGCGTGTCCGGGAAGACATATCCCACCCCCGGGGACTGGACCTATGGGTCGTTTCCGACAACCTTCGCAAGGGATCCGCCCTGAATAGTGTTCAGATCGCGGAATATCTGGTAAAGAACCATCTGTAAGCTATAGTTAATTGATATTTGTAAAGGGTATTACTACCATACTGATATAACTCCTAGTCTCATAAGGATTAAGGAACTCGCTGAGAATATTGGGGTAAGCTGCATGCAATGGAAATCGAGGGAGATGTTGCCAGCCTTGGGGCTTATGCTGGCTGCCGTACTGACGTTATTCCCTGTAGTGAGTCATGCCTTGGGCCTCGGCAAGCTCAAGATGCTTTCTGCGCTGAATGAGCCGCTCAACGCCGAAGTTGAATTCACCTCCATCACGGAAAAAGAACTCAAGGGCCTGAATGCGGGCCTCGCTCCGCGCGTGGATTTCGACACGGCGGGTGTTGAGCGTGCGCCCTATCTCTCCCAGATAAAATTCACGGTCTCGAAGCGGCTGGATGGAAGCTATTTTCTCATGCTGCGGACCGAGCGACCGATGGAAGAACCTTTCCTACATTTGTTGCTCCAGGTCGAATGGCCCGGCGGACGCCTTGTTCATGAGTACACGGCGCTCATCGATCCTCCCTATCGTGTGGAGGGAAAGCCATCGGGCATTGAAGCCCCGCGCACATCGGTTCCTGCGCCGAAGCCAGCACTGCCAGCGCCACAAGTTGCAGTAGCGCCGCTGGCGGAAGCAAAGTCGCCCGAGTCGGCACCAGAAGAATCCAAAGCTAAAGCTGCCGAAACCGTTCCTGCCGAATCTGCACCCAAGGAAGCACCCGCACCCGAGGCGGTAGCGGCCATGGAAAAGCCAGCCGAGGAAAAACTTCTCGGACCGCCAGAGGCATCTGCTCCGGCGGCGGCAAGCGTGCCACAACCGGAAGTGGCGCCCGCACCCACGATTGAGCCGCTGGCGGCCGCGCCACGCGAGGATGCCATGGCAGCGCCGGAACAAACGGCGCCAGCTCCCGCAGTTGAGACACCAGTCGCTGCCGAAGAACCGTCAGCACCCCAAGCGGCACCAGCGCCGTCCAGCGCGCCGGAGTACGCCGTGAAAAAAGGCGATACGCTTTGGCAGATCGCCAGCAAGGTGCGTGGTGATAAACAGATCAGTGTCGAGCAGGTAATCCTGGCGCTGTATCGGACGAACAAGGATGCGTTCTTTGGGAACAACGTGAACAATCTCAAGGCCGGAAAAATCCTGAAGCTTCCCGAGAGCGAGGCGATCGCATCTGTTCCAGCCCCCGAGGCGCGCAAGGAATTTCGCGCGCAGTATGACGCCTGGCAGGAATATAAACTGAAACTCGCTGGTTCTAGTCGCGCCATCAAGCTAACGGAAACGGATGCATCAACGCTGGCGGCGGCAGAAGCGGAAGCCGCCAGACTGGCGGTGGACAAAGCGCCTGCGTCACCGCAAGACAAAGCGAAAGAAATGGCCAAGCCGGAAAAGAAAACAAGTCCTGCGGATAAGGGAAAGCAGGAAGAACTGCTGAAAATCGTCCGCAGCACGCTCCAGAGCGAGAAGGGTGCGCCGGACAAGAAGGTTGCTGAAACCGAGTCGGCCAAGGATGCGGGCACCCAGGAACGTCAGGCACTGGCAGATCGGGCGGCAACGCTGGAAGAATCGCTGGAGTCCAAGCGACTCGAGAACAAGGAACTGAGCGAGAAGATCGGAATAGTACGGTCACAGCTCAAAAAAGAATCGCGCCTCATCGAACTCGAAAGCCAGAGCTTGGCCCAGGCACAAAAGAAACCGACGGAAACAAAAGCGGCCGAGCCCGCCGCCAAGCCGGTTCTTGCTCCGGTTGCCAAGGTGGAGCGGCCCAAGGCGGCCGAGCCGGTACCGGAGAAGGCTGTCACGTCAGCCCCGGCTCCCGCAAAGGCTCCGGAGGTTGTGAAGAAACGCGTGCCGCCACCACCGGCCCCGCCCAAGGAAGAGAAAGACTTCCTGGCTGGTCTGTTGGAAGCCGTGCAGAGCGACTTACTGATGCCTCTCCTGATTGGCGTGGTGGTCCTCATGAGCGGAGGCATTGCCCTGGTCTATTTCCGCCGCCGGCAGAAATCCATTGCTGAGTTTGAAGAGAGCATTCTCTCCGCAGACGCCATCAGTGGTGACCAGCCGGTAACCACCTCGGATACGACGGGTCACCCACCCGCGGCCGCCGTGTCGGGCGATACCTCGTTCCTGAGTGATTTCAGCCAAGGTGGCATGGGTAACATTCATACCGACGAAGTGGATCCCATTGCCGAGGCCGATGTGTATCTCGCTTACGGGCGCGACGAAACGGCTGAGGAGATCCTTAAGGAGGCCGTGGTCAAGCACCCGGAACGTCACGAGCTCAAGCTCAAACTCTTGGAGATTTATCACCAACGTAACGACGTGGCTGCGTTTGAGACCATGGCGGAAGAGTTATATGCCGCGCAGGGTGGACGTGGCAGCAAAGTATGGGACAAAGTTGAGGAGATGGGCCGCAAGCTCAATCCGGAGAATCCGATGTTCAAGGGAGGCGCCCCCAAGGCGGGAGGTTCCGCGCCCAGCAAGGCCGTGCCAGCCGCTGCACAAGGAGGGTTAACGCCGCCACCAGCGCCCGCACCGGTCGTGAATGAAACGGCCGACAGTATCGATTTTGATCTTGGCACACCCGCGGCGGCACCGGTGTCTTCCGAGTCCGCGTTCGATCTTGATCTCGGAGAATCCAAACCGGCTGCATCGGATGGTGTCGATTTCGCGGGCACCATGAAGCTCGAGACAACTGCCGCTGAGGAAAAATCTCATCTTGCGGCGATGGACTTGGGCGCCCCCGCAGACAATTCACTTGATTTTGACATCGGTGGCAAGATCGAGATGCCCGATGAAATCAATATGGGCGAGCCAGCCGCACCCAATGAGGTCAAGTGGGAGCCGCAGACGGCCGCGGCGCCGGCTGAACTTTCACTGGAGACAGCAGGTGTTCCGGCGGCGGAAGGGGCCCAGTCAGCGCAATGGGATGAGACGGCCACGAAGCTGGATCTGGCCAAGGCCTACATCGACATGGGGGATGCCGAGGGTGCACGCAGCATCCTGCAGGAAGTGATTTCCGAGGGCAATGACGCCCAGAAGAAACAGGCCCAGGAACTCTCTGCGCAAATTGCCTGATGTGGCGCGTTTAGTATCTGTGCTTGAAGTAGATTTCCACGCTCCGCGCTAAACCGGACTTGGCCTCCAAACCGACATAGCCGTCGATGTCGGTTTGGAGGTCGAGACCAAGAAATCCACCCCCACGGGCATTGTGCTTGAAACCGACGGTGTGATTCGTTGTCCCGCTCGCGCGCTCCTCACCATCGATATAACCGTAGTTGCCCCCACCGAAAAAACGCAATCGTCGCGCCAGCGAGGCGATAACGCCAAGTTGCGCGTGTGGCTCTGACCAGTCGATCACCACTGTTTGTACATCGCTTTTGTGGTCCACCTTCTGGTAGGTGTAATCCAGTGCACCATAAAACGTGGCACGCGGTGTCGCGAGCATCACCGCGTGCAGGGAGAACCCGGCATGGTAACCGTCGAGTTCAACGCCCGCGATGAGCGGATTGTGGGTCTGGGTCACGAAGGCAGAGTCGCCGAACATACCCAGCTCAAGACGCGGACTGAACTTCTCGCGTATCGAGAGGCCCAGCCATTTGCTGGTGGTGTCCGTCGTGAAAGTGTCGTAGCGGAATTCGGACTTGGCGCGTGCCATACGCAACGAGAAGTCCAGAGTCTTGTCGTCATGGGCCGGCGGCAGCGGGCCGGCGGCCTGTACCCAGGCAGGGAACAACCATGGCAGCCACCATGCGCGGTATTTCATCGCTGTCTGTCGAACGTGATGAAACTGTACGCGTAGGAATTTTTTTCATCCGCCTCATGCCACTCTTTCTCTCGCTCGATCCATTGCGCCCGGTTGAATTCGGGAAAGTAGGTGTCTCCGGAGACGGTGGCATGAACCAGTGTGAGATAAAGCCGGTTGGCACGATCCAGTGTCTGTTCATAGATTTTGGCGCCACCGATGATGAAGATTTCCGGGTCGTTGGCGGCGCGCCGGAGCGCTTCATCGATTGAGTGAACCACGATGCAGCCCGGTGCCTGGTAATGCGGGTTCTGTGTGACGACGATGTTGGTGCGGTTGGGGAGCGGTTTGCCGATGGATTCGTAGTTACGCCGCCCCATGATGACGGCATGCCCGGTGGTCAATTGACGAAAGTGCTTGAGATCGGCCGGCAACCGCCACGGGAGCGTATTGTTAACGCCGATGACCCGGTTTTCCGCCATGGCGGCGATGAGGGAAATTATGCTGTCAGGAGCCAATAGGGCGCTTCAGGCGAAAGCCGGATTCAATAGGGAGCACGCGGTCTAAATACGCTATACGGCAACGGGCGCCTTGATCGCCGGATACGGATCGTAGTTCAGCAACTCAAAATCCTCGAAGGTAAAGTCGAACAGCGAGGTTTTCTCGGGATTCAGGTGCATGGTCGGCAGCGCATGGGGTTCTCGGACGATCTGGGTGTGCGCCTGTTCCAGATGGTTGAGGTAGAGGTGCGCATCGCCCAATGTATGGATGAACTCACCGGGCTTAAGGCCGGTGACTTGGGCGACCATGAGGGTAAGCAGGGCGTAGGAGGCGATGTTGAACGGTACGCCAAGAAAGATATCGGCACTGCGCTGATAAAGCTGGCAGGAGAGCCGGCCCTGCGCCACGTAGAACTGAAACATCGTGTGGCACGGCGGCAGCGCCATGCGTTCGATCTCGGCCACGTTCCACGCGCTCACAATCAAGCGGCGCGAATCCGGGTTCTCGCGGATTTCGTGCACCACTTGGCTGATCTGATCAATGTGTTTTCCATCCGGTGTTGGCCAGGAGCGCCACTGGTAACCATAGATCGGTCCGAGATCGCCGTTTTCGTTGGCCCATTCGTTCCAGATGTTGACGCCGTGGTCCTGGAGATACCGGATATTGGTGTCGCCCCGGAGAAACCACAACAATTCATGGATGATGGATTTCGTGTGCAGTTTTTTTGTGGTGATGAGCGGAAACCCCTGGGCGAGGTCGAAGCGCATCTGGTGGCCAAACACGCTCAGGGTGCCGGTTCCGGTGCGGTCGCTTTTGCGTGTGCCGTGGTGCATCACATGGCGCAACAGGTCAAGATACGGCTGCATGGTGAGTGTTCCTGTTATTCAGTGACGATCGGTGGCGGCATTATATCCATTAATAAAATCCGGTGCAGCCGTTAATACGGCAACGGTGTAAACAGACGTATGTGTTTGTATTTGAGGAATAGGATCAGCACCATGCCGGCAGTGAATCCGTCGAAGGGGCTGCGACCAAAGATTATCCGGAACCGGCTGGGGTGACGGCCGTAAACGACGAATACGTGATTTCAGTCTGACTACGGTGTGCCCGTGGTGCGAGCTCGGTGGTTAGTGAATCGAGGCACCGCCGCTCAGCAACTGAATCGCCAGTTTTTTGCCTTTCTCCACGGCGGGCTGGTCCAGTGGATTAATGCCGTACAACAAGCCCGCGTAGACCGTGGTGCGCTGATAGAGGTCGATCATCTGACCCACCGTATGGGCATCGAGCGCCGGGAGGCGCAGTGTCATGTTCGGGTGGCCGGTGTCCGTGATGATTTGGCGCGTTGCCTGGAACTCGGCCTCAATGACATCGTTCATGTGTTTTCCGGTGAGGTACGGGAAGAATTTTTTGTCCGCTTCAGACAGCGGGATGGGGAGGTCGTATTCCCATTCGTCCAGTGCCATAAACGTGAAAATCTTGTCGAGGCGGGATTCGAGATACATCTGGAGCTGGCTATGTTGATCCACCGCACCCATGGCGCGCACCGGCAGTGTTCCCGCCGGCGGACGCCCCGGTCTTGTCTCCATGCGTTTGCCGAGCGATTCCGCCCAGAGCTGGCAGTACCAGTCCACAAAGATCTGCAACGGATCGATGTAGGGCATCATGATCGAGGTGCGTTTGTTTTTGTGGACATCGAGGAGATAAAACAGTGCCGCCATTTCGAGCGCTGGATTGTTGCGTGGGTCGTCTGAAGTGCATCGCGCGGCATTGTCCGCGGCGCCGGTAAGCAATCCATGGATGTCGATTCCGGCAACGGCCAGTGGCAGCAAACCCACGGCCGTCAGCACGGAATAGCGGCCGCCTACCCTGGGAGGAACCGGCAACGCGGGAATGCCGTCGCGCTTGGCCAACTCGCGTAGCCAACCCTGTTCCGGGTCGGTCACGAGCCACTGCTGTTGCCGCGCCTTGTCCTGGCCCAGATTTTTCTCCAGCCAGTCGCGCAGAATCAGATACTGAACCGCGGTTTCAACGGTGCCGCCCGATTTAC
Source organism: Sulfurifustaceae bacterium (assembly GCA_041481225.1). GTDB lineage: Bacteria > Pseudomonadota > Gammaproteobacteria > Acidiferrobacterales > Sulfurifustaceae > Sulfuricaulis. Next base: position 22,286 of record JBGPBL010000043.1, read on the forward strand.
TGATACCGATGGCCGCCACGGTTTCCGGGCGTTGACGCAACAGCACCGCTTCCAGATGATAGGGATCGATGTTTTCCAAAAAATGCAACGTGGGTTTGCTGTTATTGGTGGTGACCGCCGTCAAGGCCTGGTGCACCGCCTTGGCACCAAGACTTGAGCCGCCAATGCCGATGACCGCCACTTCGTGGAAGCAGCGGATTCTTGCCGCCATGTCCTCGATCTGCGGGAGCAGCTCCAGCATGCCGGCATGGAGATTGAGGCAGGCGAATTCCGCATCGAGGCCACCTTTGGTTTTTTCCGTCAGCGTCTGATGCACGCGTTTGAGTTCCGGAGCAAGGTCCGCCATCTCGGATTGGGTAATGCCTTCTATGCCGATCGCTTCCGCATACAGGTTGGTCGTCTTGATGCGCAGCAGCGCGTGGGATTTGGCACGGAGCGATGTCACGCGGTTTTTCCCATCGTTTCACGGTATTCCGCCGCATCCAGTGTATTCAGCAGCAGGGTGGCCACGGTCATGGGTCCGACGCCACCGGGCACGGGCGTGATCCAGCTGGCGCGTTCGCACGCCGCTTCAAATTCGACATCGCCCACGAGTTTGCCGTCAGGCAGACGGTTGATGCCCACATCGATGACGATGGCGCCGGGTTTGATCCAGGCGCCTTTGACCATCGCCGGTTTGCCTACAGCCACGACCAGGATATCCGCCCGTGCGACATGGGCGGCGAGATCTCTCGTGAAGCGATGGCAGGTCGTGACCGTGCAGCCGGCAATCAGAAGCTCGAGAGACATGGGGCGACCGACGATGTTGGAGGCGCCCACCACGACAGCCTCTTTACCGGCCAGCGGTTCACCAATGGATTCGAGCAGCCGCATGACGCCACGCGGGGTGCAGGGGCGCAGGCGCGGCATGCGTTGCGCCAGCCGGCCGATGTTGTAGGGATGAAATCCATCCACGTC
>JBGPBL010000044.1:0-22925 GCA_041481225.1 Sulfurifustaceae bacterium
ATGTGGTTATTGCCCGAGGGAAAACGACTGGATGATGCCGCGTACCACAAACTCCACCGCGATGGCGAGCAGGATCATGCCCATGATGCGGGTCATGATGCGCATCCCGGTGAGACCGAGCTTCTTCAGCAGCGGGTGGGCGTAGCGGAACACGGGGTAAAGTATCAGCGTGGACAGAAGAATCAGCAGGCTCAAGCTGAGGTCGCCAGTCAGGCGTTTCTCTTGTTGCGACAACAACATCACCGTCGTGATCGCCCCCGGACCGGAAATCATGGGTATGGCGAGCGGCACGATGGAAAAATCCTCCCGCTCCATCGACTCCTCGTCCTCGGTCTTGGTGCGCTGGATGCGTGACGGGTTCGCATGCAGCATGGACCAGGCGATGGAGGCGATGATCAGCCCGCCCGCAATCTGGAAGCTCGGCAGCTCGATGCCAAGAAAGTGGAACACATACGACCCGGTCCACTGAAAGAAAAGCAGCGTGATCAGGACCGCGGTCAGGGTGCGCAGCAGGGAACGGCGGCGCAGATCCTCCGGCATGTCGGCCGTGAGCGTGACATACACCGGTAACACGCTGAACGGCGTAAGAATAGTCAGCAGGGAAAGAAGCTGGGTCGAGAGCCGCAGGAAATCCTGATCCATTCCTGCTTATATACAGGCAAAGCCACCATGGCGCCAGACTGCTACTATATGTAGGTATAGGAAAACCACCGGCTCGATGCGTTTTCCTGCGTACGAACAGCCATGCGGCAGCCGAGCGGCAAGGCCAAGCCCATCCCGTATACGCCAAAAATCCCCGGAAATCTTGTATCCAGAGGGGTTTGCTAGACTATCCAGAGGGGAAGAAGGACCTTGGAAAAACAGATTTTACGTGTGCTCATCGTGGACGACTCGCCAGACGATACCGAACTGGCCGTGGCGGCCCTGCGCCAATCGGGCTACATGCTGAAACACCAGCGGGTACAAGACCTGGCCTCGATGCAAACGGCGCTCGACAAGGGGCCATGGGACGCGGTGGTCTCGGAATTCTCTCTGCCCCACTTCGGCGCCCAGCTCGCCCTCGACATGATTAAGCGCGCAAACCTCGACATTCCGTTCATGGTCCTCACGCGCAGCATCAGGGATTCCGAATTGGCCAAGATCATGCGCAACGGCGCGCACGACGTGGTCATGAAAACCCAGACGGCCCGTCTGGCCCCGGCGCTCGAACGCGAGCTGCGCGTGGCGGAAGAACGTCGCCTCTATCGGGAAGCGTCCCAGGCACTTGCGGCCATGGAAACAAAAAACCGTGCGATCATCAACGGGTCGCGCGAGGCCATCTGCTACTGCCAGGACGGCATGCACATCGACGCCAACAAGGTTTATCTCGAACTTTTCGGTTATGAAAACTTCAGCGACTTGGAAGGCATCCCACTGCTGAATCTAATCGATAAAAACGACCACCCGCTGCTCAAGGAATACCTGCGCAAACCGGCGGCCCAGAATGCCGCCAAGCCACATGAATTCCTCGCGCTGAAAAATGACGGTAGCCGTTTTCATGCGGAACTGGCGGTCTCGCCGATCGTCCTCGACGGGCAAAATTGCACCCAGGTGATGGTGACTGATGTTTCCAAACGCAAGGCGGTGGAAAACCGTCTGCAATACCTCAGTCAGCACGATCCGCTCACAGGTCTCTTCAACCGCACGTACTTCACGCTTGAACTGAACAAGGTGCTGGAAACTGCCAAAAAGAATGACAGCCAGAACGCGTTACTCTATCTCGATCTTCAGCAACTGAAGGAGATCAACGACGCCCTGGGGCACACCGTCGGCGACCGGCTGCTGCTCAAGGTGGCTCGTGTTTTCCGTGAGAAACTAGGAGAGGCCGCGATCCTGGCGCGCTTCAGCGGTGACGAGTTTGCTGCGCTGCTGCACGGACAGAGCGAGCTGCAGATCAAGGAAGCGGTGGCCTCGCTGCTCACCACCCTGAAGGAGATGACCCTTACCGAAGGCGGGAAAACCTTCAAGTGCGATGGTACCGTGGGCCTGGTGGTGATCGACAAACATACGGAAAGCGCACAGGCGGTTTTGACCAAGGCGTATCAGGCCTGTCAGCAAGCAAAACCAAAAAAGGTGGCGGTGCCAGAACCCCGGCCGGAAAAAAAACCGGTCGCCGAGCCGCCAAAAGCCGCGGCCGATATTCCGGCGCTGTCGCCCGTCTCCAACGAATGGCAAAACCGCCTGCAGACGGCCTTGAAAAAAAATGGCTTCCAGCTCGCCTATCAGCCCATCATCAACCTGCATGGCGACCCGGCCGAATATTTCGAGGTGCTGCTGCGTCTCGTCGGCAGCAAGGGAGAATTGATCTCCGCCGGCGAATTCATGCCGGCGGCGGAAAAACTGGGGCTCACCTCCGCCATCGACCGCTGGGTCGTACGCCATTCCATCGAGTCGCTGGCGGCCCTGCACCGCGAAAATCGGGCAGCCAGTTTCTTCGTCAACCTATGTCCGACCGCGCTCAAGGATCCGGAACTGCTGGCCCTGCTCCAGAAACACCTAGCGGCCGCAAAACTGGAACCGAAATACCTGGTGCTGGAGGCCGACGAGCCCGCCATCGCGGCAAACCCCGCCGATGCGGCGATGTTCATGCAGGCGCTGAAGAAGATCGGCTGTCGGTTTTCGATGGACAATTTTGGCAACAACCTTTCCATGCTCAATCAGTTGCGCGAGCTGCCGGTAGACTTCCTTAAGATTTCCGGCACACTCATCCGCAATCTCTCGACCGACAACATCAGCCAGGCCTCGCTCAAGGCCGCTATCGAACTGGCCAAGGCCATGAACAAGCAAACCATTGCCAAGCTCGTGGAAAAGGTGGAAGACCTCGGCATGCTGTGGAACCTCGGGGTGGATTACGTACAAGGCAACTACTTCCAGCAGGCCGACGCCCGTCTCAGCTACGAATTCGCCTCCGAAACCACGCTCTCCTCGGACACAAACAGCTCACCGAACTGGGCCAGCGGCAGCAAGGGCTAACGCACCCTGCATCATACCCCGTCTGTCCCACCGGGAACGGGCCGATGCATATACCTTTAACGCAACGCAGACCCTATAATTATCCGCTCTTACACTCACTTCAGGGAATCTATGTCCGGTCAGTTTATCTTCACCATGCAGCGCGTGAGCAAGATCGTCCCGCCGAACCGCGCGATTCTCAAAAACATCTCTCTTTCCTTCTTCCCCGGCGCCAAGATCGGCGTGCTCGGCCTCAACGGCTCGGGTAAATCGACGCTGCTGCGCATCATGGCCGGGATGGACACCGAGTACGACGGCGAGGCGCGACCACAACCCGGCATTCACATCGGCTTTCTTTCGCAGGAACCGGCGCTCGATCCCGAAAAAGACGTACGCGGCAATGTCGAGAAGGCCGTGGCCGAAACCAAGGCCCTGCTCGACAAGTTCAACGAGATCAGCATGAAATTCGGCGAGCCCATGAGCGACGCCGAAATGAACAAACTGATCGAACAGCAGGGAAAACTTCAGGAAAAAATCGATGCCGCCGGCGCCTGGGATCTCGACCGCAAGCTCGATATCGCCGCGGATGCGCTGCGCCTGCCACCGTGGGATGCCGACGTCACCAAACTCTCCGGCGGCGAGCGCCGGCGCGTGGCGCTGTGCCAGCTGCTGCTGTCGCAGCCGGACATGTTGCTGCTCGATGAGCCCACCAACCATCTCGACGCCGAATCCGTCGCCTGGCTCGAACGCTTTCTGCACGACTACCCCGGCACTGTCGTGGCCGTCACGCACGATCGCTATTTTCTCGACAACGTTGCCGGCTGGATCCTGGAACTCGATCGTGGCGAAGGCATCCCGTGGAAAGGCAATTATTCCTCGTGGCTCGACCAGAAGCAGAAGCGCCTCGAGACCGAGGAGAAACAGGAGTCCGCGCGCCAGCGCACCCTGAAACAGGAACTCGAATGGGTGCGCACCAACCCCAAGGGTCGGCACGCCAAGAGCAAGGCGCGCCTCGCCGCCTACGAGGAACTGGCCTCACAGGAGTTCCAGACACGCAACGAAACCAAGGAGCTTTTCATCCCGCCGGGCCCGCGCTTGGGCGACGTCGTGGTGCAGGCGGAGAATCTCAGCAAGGGCTACGACGACCGGCTGCTGGTCGATAACCTCAGTTTCAACCTGCCACGCGGCGGCATTGTCGGCGTCATCGGTCCCAACGGCGCGGGCAAGACCACCATGTTTCGCATGATCACCGGACAGGAAAAACCGGACAGCGGGAAACTGCGCATCGGCGAAACGGTCAAACTCGCCTACGTGGATCAAAGCCGCGATACGCTTTCCAGCAACAAAACCGTGTGGGAGGAAATCTCAGGCGGGCACGACATCTTGCTGATTGGCAAGACCGAGGTGCCGTCACGCGCCTACGTCGGTCGCTTCAACTTCCGTGGCACCGATCAGCAGAAAATGGTGAAAGACCTTTCCGGCGGCGAACGCAACCGCGTGCACCTGGCGAAACTGCTGAAGAGTGGCGCCAACCTGCTGCTGCTCGACGAACCCACCAATGACCTTGACGTCGATACGCTGCGGGCTCTGGAAGAGGCGCTACTCGGTTTCGCCGGCTGCACCGTGGTTATCTCACACGATCGCTGGTTCCTCGATCGCATCGCCACCCACATCCTCGCCTTCGAGGGCGACAGCCACGTGGTCTGGTTCGAGGGCAACTATGCCGACTACATGGCCGACAAGGAGCGTCGTCTGGGTGTCGATGCCACACAGCCGCACCGCATCAAGTACAGGAAGCTGGTGCATTAGCACCCTCTGGGCAGGTGCGGTCGATTTCTGCTAGATTGGCTACGCCCTGCCTGAACTTGATACAGGGAAGTGGGTCATAGGGAAGTTCGTCCGATTCCGGCTTTGTGGTCTACAGGAATCAGGCGAAGCTCGACCAATAATATATCTGAACTAAACGGAGACATGAGACGATGAATGCCAAGAAACTCACCGGACTTGCCCTCGCCACAGCCGCCGCCGGCCTCTTTGCCACGGCCAGCATCCCGGCCGCCTATGCCGGCAAGGACGAAGCCAAGATTCATTGCGACGGCGTGAATTCCTGCAAGGGCCAGACGGCCTGCCAGACTGCCACGAACGGCTGCAAGGGCCAGAACAGCTGCAAGGGCAAGGGCTGGATGTATTTGAGTAAGGAAGAGTGCAACACCGCCAAGGCCAAGATGAAGGAACCGCAAAAGAAGTAACTGGCTCTCTCTGCTGGCAAAACCGGGCGCCGTGAGCGCCCGGTTTTCTTTTTACTGGATGGCACAGCGCCTTCTACCTCCCGGATTCCACCATTCGACCGTCTCCTGCCCCCGTATCAGGTTTTACCGGCTATCCTTATAAAAACAGAACAAGGCGTGGACATCTTTTCGTATGCTCGCATTTCTGGGTCGTACTATATGGCTGGCTTGGTGTTGGCTGGAGCTGTCGCTCCTGACGTTACTGCTTTACCTGCTGTCCTGGCTGCCGAGGCCGCTGACCGGGGCGTATTACCATTACCTGTTTCGCGTCTGGTGTTCGCTTTTCGTGCGGGCGCTGGGCGTCGCTCTGCGCCTGCATGAAAAAAATCTCGCACCCATACCGAAGCAGTACATCCTGATCGCCAACCACCCCTCGGCGCTGGAGGATGTGGGCATCCCGACCCTATTCAATGTCTACCCGCTGGCAAAACTCGGCGTGCGCGACTGGTTCGTCGTAGGCCGGATCAACATCGCCGCCGGCACCCTGTTTGTCGACCGCGACGATCCCAACTCGCGCCATGCCGCGCTCGATCAGCTTGTGGAAAAACTTCGCCATGGCAAGAACGTCGCCATCTTTCCGGAGGGTGGTTGCAAGGGCGGCCGCATCCATACGAGTTTCCAGACCGGCGCGTTCGATCTCTCGCTGCGTACCGGCATTCCCATCCTGCCGGTGTTCCTCCATTACGAGGCGCAGAAGACCTTCGAATGGCGCGCACCCTATACGGTAATCGACAAGATGTGGCACTTCATGACAAGCCAGAACGACCAAGCCAATTACTACGTCTACGACGCCATCGACCCGAAGGGATTTACCGACAAGAAGGAATTCGCCGAACAGGTGCGACAGATGTACCTGAAGTGGCAGGCGCGCTATCTGGAATAAAAAGCACCACGCCGTCTGGATGCATGACAGCAACCTGCCACACAAAGAAGGCTTCAGGCGATCTTCCTCACCCCATTCTCCTGGACGAGGAGCTGTTTTATTTCCGGAATACATGATCCACAGTTCGTGCCAGCCTTAAGCCTTGTGCCAAGGTCCACCACGCTCCGGCATCCGGCCTGGATGGCCTCCAGAATAGTTTTCTCTCCAATACCGAAGCAGGCACACACCTGACGACCACCTTCGCGGCTGCCTTGGGGCGGCGCTCCGGCCAGAAGACCGGCTCGTGTCGATGCATTGATCACCGTCTGCACAAACAAGCCGGCGAGCCAGTCACGCGGCGGCAGTTGCGGATCAGGACCGATAAAAATACAGCTCTCCAGCTTCCCGTCTGTAAGCCGAGCAGCGCGGTAGCGGCGCGCACCCCTGTCAAAATATTCTATCCACTCGACCTTCTCGTCTGGCGCGCACAACAGGGTGCGCGCGGCACTGGCCCAGTCCTGCGGCGCTTCGCTGCCGGCAAGCTCGTAACGCCATAATTCGGCCCCGCGCGCACAGTTCCAATACAAAGGCGTGGGTGGCACAAGCCGCCGGCGTGACAACAGGAACCCATACCACGCCGGGTGCAGCGGTTCAACGCGCACCGGTGTGTGCTTGAACTCGGGCTCGCCAGAGATGGGATCAGTCGCAGGATTCACCACCCGGCCGATACAACCGCTGTTACCAAACTGGTCATTCCAGTGCATCGGAACAAATACGGTCCCGGAACGTGTCGTTGCCGTCACGCTCGCGCGCGCACTGGCACGCCCCCAGCGCGAGGTCACGCGCGCGAGCATGCCGTCGGTCAGGGAAAGTGCCGCGGCATCGTCCGGATGTATTTCAAGACAGGGCTCGATGGTATGCGCCGACAGCCGCGGCGAGAAACCGGTGCGGGTCAGCGTGTGCCAATGGTCGCGCACGCGACCGGTATTCAGCACGAGCGGGTACTCGGTATCCGTTGGGTGTGCTGGCGCCCGCGGTGTCACTGCCACGAATTGTGCACGACCACTCGGCGTGAAGAAACGGCCGTCGCCGAAAAACCGCGCCGTTCCCTGTGGCTGTTCCGGCGTGACCGGCCATTGCAGCGGTGCGAGTGCATCGTAGTCGCTATCGCTCAGCTTCATGAGTCCGGACAGATCGAACGCGCGCGTTCCGTTGTTGGCCTGCGCCGACAGCGCGGCATGTTCGCGGAAAATTGCCGCAGCATCGGGATAGTCAAAGGCGGTGGCGAAACTCAGCCGTTTCGCCACCTCGCACACGATCCACCAATCCGGCTTCGCCTCGCCAGGCGGGGGCAGAAACGCCCGCTGCCGCGAGATACGCCGTTCCGAATTGGTGGCCGTGCCGTCTTTCTCGCCCCAGGCCTGCGCCGGCAACAGCACATGCGCGTATTGGGTCGTGTCCGTATGCCGCACGCAATCAGAGACGATCACGAGTTCGCACTTCGCCAGCGCGCGCCGCACCTGTTCCGCTTCGGGCAAACTCACCGCCGGGTTGGTGGCCATGATCCACAGCACCTTGATTCTGCCCGCCTCCACCGCCTGAAACAGTTCCACCGCCTTGAGACCGGGATGCTCGGCCATGCGCGGTGCATTCCAGAAGCGCTGCACCAACGCGCGGTGCGCAGGATATTCGAGTTCGAAGTGTGCGGCGAGCTGATTGGCCAGTCCGCCCACCTCGCGCCCGCCCATGGCATTCGGCTGGCCCGTGAGCGAGAACGGCCCCATGCCCGGACGGCCGATGCGCCCGGTGAGCAAATGGCAATTGATAATGCTGTTCACCTTGTCGGTCCCGCTCGATGACTGGTTCACGCCCTGCGAATAGAGCGTGACCACCCGTTCGGTGCGGGCGAACAGATCATAGAACCGGGAAACCAGCGCCGCATTAAGACCGCACCGCGCCGCCACCGTCGCCACTTCAGGACTGTCGACTAGCGCCGCCTTCAGTGCCTCCTCGACGCCTTCGGTATGTTCGTTGACAAACAGGGGATGCGTTTCGCCGTGGTTATACAACCAGGCCAACAAACCGTTAAACAGGGTGACGTCGCTACCGGGGGAAATCGGCAGATGCAGATCGGCAATCTCCGCGCTCGCGGTGCGGCGCGGATCGATCACAACGACTCGGAGTTCGGGATAGTCGCTCTTGGCCTGCGCTAGGCGCTGATACAGCACCGGATGGCACCAGGCGGTATTGGAGCCCACGAGCACCACGAGCTTGGCACGTTCAATGTCCTCGTAACAACCGGGCACCACGTCGGCGCCGAAGGCGCGCTTGTGGCCGGCGACGCTGGAGGCCATGCACAAGCGTGAATTGGTGTCGATGTTGGCGCTGCCGAGGAAACCCTTCATCAACTTGTTGGCGACGTAATAATCCTCGGTGAGCAGTTGCCCCGAAACATAAAATGCCACCGACTCTGGCCCATGGCGCTCAACCGCATCACGCAGCCCGCCCGCCACCAGGCCGAGTGCCACGTCCCAGCTGGCCCGCCGACCCTGCACCTCGGGATACAACAAGCGAGGCGCGGGATCGAGGGTATCGGCCAGCGCCGCGCCTTTGGAGCAGAGACGGCCAAAATTGGCCGGATGTGCCGGGTCGCCTCGCACCGATACCACGCCATCGGCCTCGACCCGTGCGAGCACACCGCAACCAACGCCGCAATAAGGGCAGGTGGTGCGTGTTTCAGTGGCGGTCATTGGCGATCTTGCACAGTTCAGAATCAACGGTTCGGACAACCCTCGTCCGGCTCCAGCGACAGAAACACATGTCCGTCCAGTACACGTACCGGAAAGCGCGCCGCGCAACCCTCATCCGGAGCCATGGCCAGACCGGTGTCGAGATGAATCTTCCAGTCATGCAGGGGGCAGGCGACCTTGTGGCCGTGCACAATGCCCTGTGACAGTGGCCCACCCTTGTGAGGGCAGCGGTCACGCAGCGCAAATACCTGGTCGTCCGCAGTGCGAAACACGGCGATGTCGCCGTCGCGCGTGCGTACTACGCGCGCACCCTGTCTCGGGATGTCAATGAGTTTCCCGACTTCAGTCCATTCATTCATTTGCTTCTTAGTCATTGTCTGCATAATTTCATCCCACCATCTTGAGCGGCACGAATTCGTGGCGCTCGGCGCCGTTCGCCCTTTCCGCCCATGGGTCGATCTGTGCGAACTTCTGTGAGTAACGGAAACGCTCGGCCAGCGCCCGGCGACCGACTCCATCCTCGACCACGCGTTGCTTGACGTAGGCAAGACCCACGCGCTCCACCCACGGCGCCGTGCGTTCGAGATAATGCGCTTCTTCGCGATAGGCCTGCAGAAAGGCGGCGCAATATTCCATCACCTCTTCCGGCGCCTTCACCGCGCACAGGAAATCGGTGGCGCGCACCTTCACGCCACCATTGCCGCCGACATGCAGTTCGTAACCGGAGTCCACGCAGACGACACCAAAGTCCTTGATAGTGGCCTCGGCGCAGTTGCGCGGGCAACCGGACACGGCGAGCTTGAACTTGTGCGGCGTCCATGAGCCCCAAGTCATTTTTTCCAGATCAATACCCATGGTGGTAGAGTCCTGGGTACCGAAGCGGCACCAGGTCTTGCCAACACAGGTCTTCACGGTGCGGATCGCCTTGCCGTAGGCATGGCCGGACACGAAGCCCGCTTTAGAGAGATCACCCCACATGGCCGGCAGGGTTTCCTTGGGCACGCCGAGGAAGTCGATGCGCTGTCCGCCGGTGATGTGCACGGTCGGTACGGAATATTTCTCGGCGATCTCAGCCAGCGCGCGCAGCTCGGCCGGCGTGGTCTCGCCACCCCAGATGCGCGGCACGACTGAATAGGTGCCGTCCTTCTGGATGTTGGCATGTACGCGTTCGTTGATGAAGCGCGACTGATTGTCGTCCACGTACTCACCAGGCCAGGCGACCAACAGGTAGAAGTTGAGTGCCGGGCGGCACTTGTTGCAGCCATCCGAGGTTTTCCATTCCATCTTCTCCATGACCGCGCGAATGCTCTTGAGCTTCTGGTCGCGGATGACGGCGCGGATATCATCGTGGGTGTGCTCGGTGCACGGGCACAGCGGCTTTTTCTTCGGTGCGGTCGAGTAGTCGCCACCCAGCGTGGCCGCCAGCAGGTTCTCGACCAAACCGGTGCAGGAGCCGCAGGAACTGGAGGCCTTGGTGTGGGCGCGCACCTCTTCGAGCGTGAACAATTTTTTATCTGTAATCGCCTTGACGATAGTGCCTTTGCACACGCCATTGCAACCGCAGATCTCGGCCGTATCCGGCATCGAGGCGACACGGCTCTTGATGTCACCGTGGCCAGCATCACCGAGGTGGGCCTGGCCGAACAACAGCTTGTCGCGCAGGTTCGAAACATCGGTGCCATCACGCATCATCTGGAAGTACCAGGTGCCGTCGAGGGTGTCGCCGTACATCACCGCGCCGCGGATACGGTTGTCCTTGAGTACCACCTTCTTGTACATGCCTCTGCCTACGTCCTGCAGCACAATCTCCTCGGTACTGTCATCGCCGGTAAAATCACCGGCCGAGAACAGGTCGATGCCCGTAACCTTGAGCTTGGTCGAGATGACTGAGCCCTCGTAACGGGCGATGCCATAGTGCGCGAGATGGTTGGCGCAGACCTTGGCCTGCTCGAACAGCGGCGCCACGAGGCCATAGGTCTGGCCACGGTGCTGCACACACTCGCCGACCGCATAAATGCGTGGGTCGTAGCTCTGCATGGTGTCGCTCACCAGGACGCCGCGCTCGCAGTAAAGTCCAGCCTTCTTTGCCAGCTCGATATTCGGGCGAATCCCCACCGCCATCACCACCAGATCGGCAGTGAGTTCACGACCATCTTCCAACACCACGCCTTGAACGGATTTCTTGCCGATGATCTCCTTGGTCGCGCCATTGAGCACGAATTGAAGCCCGCGTTCCTCGAGCGATTTCTTGAGCATGCGCGCCGAGGCAGCATCGAGCTGACGCTCCATGAGCAGGTCCGGCAGATGCACGACGGTTACCTTCATGCCCTGCTTCATTAAGCCATTGGCGGCTTCGAGCCCCAGCAGTCCGCCGCCGATCACTACCGCATGCCGGCATTGGCGCGCGGCGGTCAGCATGACCTCGACATCCCACAGATCGCGGAACGCCACCACCCCGGGCAAATCCTTACCCGGTACCGGCAGAAGGAACGGATTGGAGCCAGTCGCCAGCAGCAAACGATCGTAGCTGGCTGTCGTGCCGCCTTCGGCCAAGACCCGCCGCTGACGCCGATCGATCTCGACAACCTTCTTACCCTTATGCAGCGTGATGTCGTGCCCGGCATACCAGGTGTCGTCGTTGAGGATGATTTCTTCAAAACGCTTCTCACCGGTCAACACCGGCGAAAGCAAAATGCGGTTGTAATTAGGGTACGGTTCGGCACCGAACACCGTGATCTCGTACTTCTCGGGAGCGAGTTTCAATAGCTCTTCGAGCGTGCGGATACCGGCCATGCCGTTTCCTACCAAAACCAGTTTCTCTTTCATCGTTATGACTCCTTGTTATCCGGTCACGCCACCTGTTCGGCCGGCCGGTGCTGACGTTCATAGAGAAAATGCAGCACCTCAGTGCGGCACCGGTTGTAGGCGGCGTCGGTGGCGAGTTCGAGACGTTTGCGCGGGCGCGGCAGATCCACCGTCAGGATTCTCCCGATAGTTGCTTCCGGTCCATTGGTCATCATGACAATGCGGTCGGAGAGGAGCACCGCCTCGTCCACGTCGTGGGTCACCATGATCGCGGTGCAACCGATGGCGGTGACAAGCTTCATGAGTTCTTCCTGTAGGTGCGCGCGCGTGAGCGCGTCGAGCGCCCCCAGCGGCTCATCGAGCAGCAGCACCTTGGGTTGCATCGAAAGCGCCCGGGCAATGCCCACGCGCTGCTTCATGCCCCCAGAGATTTCGTGTGGCAGCTTGTGCGCGGCGTGCCCGAGCCCCACTAGCGCCAGCGCCTCGTGCGTGCGGCTCCTGAGCCGTGCCTTGTCCTCTTTTTCGCCGAAAACGCGTTCAACGGCAAGGTAAACGTTGTCGAAACAGCTCATCCAGGGAAGCAGCGAATGGTTCTGGAAGACCACGGCACGATCAGGACCGGGCCCGGCAATCTCGCGCCCGGCGCACAGCAGGATACCGTCGCTCGCCTCGTTCAGCCCGGCGATGAGGTTTAGCAGCGTGGACTTGCCGCAGCCGGAGTGGCCAATGATCGAAACGAACTCGCCCTGGCAGATGCTGAGGTTCACGTCACGCAACGCGACATACCGGCCCTTGCGGGTCTCGAACACCTTTTGCACGTTTTCCAGCTGAACATAGCGATTCATGTGTCATTTCTCCGCGTAGTCGAAACGGCGCGCCGCCAGGAGCAGCACCTGCTCGAGCAACAACCCGATGATTCCAACCACGAATATCGCGATGATGATGTGCTCGACGTTGAGGTTGTTCCATTCGTCCCACACCCAGAAACCGAGCCCCACGCCGCCGGTCAGCATCTCGGCGGCGACAATCACCAGCCAGGCCACGCCAATAGACAGGCGGATGCCGGTCATCATGTACGGCAGCACCGCAGGAAACAGGATTTTTGTGAACACCTTCCACTCTGAGAGTTTCAACACCCGCGCCACGTTGAGATAATCCTGCGGCACGTGGGTCACGCCCACTGCGGTATTGATGATGATCGGCCAGATACTGGAGATGAAGATCACCCATATCGCCGCCGGTTGCGCCTCCTTGAAGACGTAGAGCCCGATGGGAAGCCAGGCGAGCGGGCTCACCGGCCGCAGCAGGCTGATAATGGGCGACAGCATCCGATTCAGAAACGTGAAACGCCCGATCATGAAGCCCATGGGGATACCGATCACCGCGGCCAGCCCGAAGCCCATGCCCACGCGCGACAACGAACGCAAAATGTTCCAGCCGATTCCCTGATCGTTGGGACCGCGCTGATAGAATGGATCACTGAACAATTTCAGCGCCGAGTTCCAAGTGGGCGTAGGTCCGGGCAAACCGCTCTTCTGAGCGACGATGGCCCAGAGCACGACAAACAAGGCGAGTCCCAGCACCGGCGGAACCACTGCCTGCAGCGCGGCTCCGGCGGTGACGGCAAACCCTTTGCTCGGCACTGCCTCGCCCGCGGGCATCACCGGCGGGACAATGACCGGCCGTGTTTCTTCGATTGCCGCCTTGGGCGGCGATTTGTTCATACGCACCACACTCATGGCATCCTCCTTCGGTTAACCAACCTTGATCGTGAACCCGGCGGCATAGGCCTTCGGATCCTTGCCATCCCACGTCACGCCATCGATGAGTTTCGCCGTGCGCATCGGACTCGCCGGTACCGGCACCTTGGCAGCGGCCGCTGCCTGTTTGTAGAGCTCGATCTGGTTCACCGACCTCGCGACCGCGGCGTAATCCACGTCTTCCTTGAGCAGACCCCAGCGCTTGTGCTGGGTGAGAAACCACATGCCGTCCGACAGGTAAGGGAAGTTCACCTTGCCATCGTTGTAGAACTTCATGTAGTTCGCGTCTTTCCACTTCTTGCCGAGGCCGTTGTCGTACTCGCCCTTCATGCGTCCCTCGATCACACCCACCTCGGTATTGACGTACGACTTAGACGCAATGATGCCCGCCACCTTGGAGCGGTTGCTCATGGTGTCGATGTACTTCGAGGCCTCGAGTATCGCCATGACCATGGCGCGCGCCGTGTTCGGGTGCTTCTGCACGAACTCTGCAGTCGTGCCCAACACCTTCTCCGGGTGATCCTTCCAGATGTCCTGGGTAGTGGTGGCGGTGAAACCGATCTTGTCGTAGATGGCGCGCGCATTCCACGGCTCGCCGACGCAAAAGCCGTCCATGTTGCCGATGCGCATGTTAGCTACCATCTGCGGCGGCGGCACCGTGATCGTCTTTACATCGGAGAAGGGATTGATGCCGTGTGCCGCCAGCCAGTAGTAGATCCACATGGCGTGCGTGCCGGTCGGAAAGGTGTGGGCGAAGGTGTACTCGCGCTTCTCCTTGTCGACCAGCGCCTTGAGTTTCGCGCCATCGGTAACACCCTTGTCCCTGAGCTGATTGGAAAGCGTGATCGCCTGGCCGTTGTGGTTGAGATTCATGAGCACGGCCATGTCCTTCTTCGGTCCGCTGATACCCAGTTGTACGCCATAGACCAAGCCATAGAGGACGTGCGAAGCATCGAGTTCGCCATTCACGAGCTTGTCGCGCACCGCGGCCCAGCTTGCCTCCTTCGACGGCGTGATCTTGATGCCGTACTTCTTGTCAAAACCCATCTCCGAGGCAATCGCGACGCTGGCACAGTCGGTGAGCGGGATGAAACCGATCTTGACCTCGGTCTTCTCGGGCGCGTCACTCCCGGCCGCATACGCAGCGCTGCGTACCCCTGCCAGCACCAGGCCCATCAGCCCTGCTGCGCTCAGGCCGCCAACCAGCCCTGTCTTGAGGAAATGGCGGCGTGAAACGCCTGTTTCAGGGGTGATCCGATCATCGTCTTTCATGTCTGTCTCCACGTTTGCAAGCTAAAAAAAACGGCATCCTGCCTGCCGCACTTGCGACAGGCGAGGACGCCGTTGTCCGGATGCAGGCCCACGTGACCTGCGGATGTTCTTTCATCGCGCCACCGACCCGTCATTGGGCCAGAGGCGTTGCTGCGATTCGTTTACGTCAACAACTTAGCCATCTCGACGATATTTTCGGCCACCTGCGCGAGCCGCTGGTTCTTGTCCATGGCGACCTTGCGCAACAGCCGGTAGGCCTCCTCTTCGTCACAGCGCCGCTGCTTCATTAGAATTCCCTTGGCGCGTTCGATGACCTTGCGCTCGGCAAGGCTGGCCTGTGCCTGACCCAGTTCCTGGCGCAGTGCCTGCCATTGGTCAAAACGGGCCAGTGCCACATTCACCACCGGCCGGACGCGCTCGGGCGACAAACCGTCCACCACATAGGCGTGGACGCCCGCCTTTAGGGCTTCGTGCATCAGCGCCTGATCGGCATCCTGGGTAAACATCACGATCGGACGCGGGTCGTCGCGCGTGACCATACAAACATGTTCAAGCGTGTCGCGGTCCGGCGAATCGCTGTCAATGATGATCACGTCCGGTTTCACCCGGCGCACCTGCGCCAACAGGTTTATGGCGCTGTCCATGTGTGCCACCACTTCATATCCGGCCTCGCGTAGCGCTGTCATGAGCCAGTCCGCGCGTTCCGGGTCGTCATCCACCAACAGTACGCGCACGTTCATGAACCCTCTCGGTCTTGCTGCATACATCCATTGCAACCCATGTGCCATAGTCACTTTTCGTTTGAGATCAATCATATGGAGAAAACAGCGCGGTCGCGCATGCACCATGATCGTGAATGACGCGCGCGTCGTGAACCGTGATGGTGCAATAACCACGTGCGTTCTTGGTCAGCCGGAAGGATGTGCCTTCGTGGGATTGGTGGCAGGTATCGGGCGATGACCCGACCTACCGCCACATGTCGGCGGTCTTGCCCTGTTCACGCAGGCGCTCGGCGCGCTCATGGATGAAACGTTGCAATTCAGGCTGTTTCTTATAGACGCCAGTGGCGACATATTCCAGCACCGACTGAACGTGGAATCCCTTGATGAAGGTCTCGATCTTGATCACTTCCTTGTCGCCGTCGAAGAACTCTGCTGAAGGCACATAGGCAATAGTGACACTCTCAATCAGCTAAAGTGGATGAGCTTCTGACGGAGTGGCATGGATATGACCTGTTCCTTGCGGAACCCAAGGCGTGTAGGCGTTGGTGGCTGATCCCATACTTCCGTACAACGACATGAGGCTTCGTATCAGGCGAATGGATCCCATGTCTTATCCTCATTCGGTTTGCTAACCGTCATTCCATGACGCCTAAACTAACAGGAAGCACGGGGATCATTCAGAGGTGCAGCGGATGTGATGGCGAACGTCCA
This sequence comes from Sulfurifustaceae bacterium, assembly GCA_041481225.1. Lineage (GTDB taxonomy): Bacteria > Pseudomonadota > Gammaproteobacteria > Acidiferrobacterales > Sulfurifustaceae > Sulfuricaulis. The sequence goes on from JBGPBL010000044.1 coordinate 16,162, forward strand.
GATCCGACGGACAAATATTAGATGCCGGCGGCGCGAATCGGGTAGAATTCATCCTTTAAAGCCCTTCATGGCTCAAACCATGCGACTGACACATTACGGAAAACCCCCAACCCAGCGGAACGATTGGAAAACAATCAAATCGCTGCTGCCCTATTTGTGGGAATTCCGCGGACGGGTAGTGCTGGCGCTCATCTTCCTGGCCGTGGCCAAGGTGGCGAACGTCTCCGTGCCGCTGGTGCTGAAGGAAATCGTCGACGCACTCAACCCGAACAAGGCCACGCTCGCCCTCCCCGTCTTACTGCTCCTCGCCTACGGCGCCCTGCGTCTGGCAAACTCAACCTTCGGCGAACTACGCGACATGGTGTTCGCCAAAGTCACGCAGCGCTCCATACGCCGGGTGGCGCTCAAAGTGTTCGAACACCTGCACAAACTGTCACTGCGCTTTCACCTCGAACGCCAGACAGGTGGCATGTCGCGCGATATCGAGCGCGGCACCGCCGGCATCCGCTTCCTGCTCAACTTTATGCTGTTCAACATCCTGCCGACAATTCTTGAAATCGGTTTCGTGGCAGTGATTCTGCTCGTCAAGTATGACCCGTGGTTCTGCGTGGTCACGCTCGCGACCCTGGTCGTGTACGTCGTCTTCACGCTACTGATCACCGAGTGGCGCATGATCTTCCGGCGCAACATGAATGAGATGGACTCCAAGGCCAACACCCGCGCCATCGACAGCCTGCTCAATTACGAAACCGTCAAATACTTCAACAACGAGGGCTTCGAGGCCCGGCGGTACGACGACACCCTGCAATCCTGGGAAAAGGCGGCGGTGCACAACCAGACCTCGCTGTCGGTGCTGAACACCGGCCAGGGCGCGATCATTGCTGCGGGTGTGACCATCCTCATGCTCATGGCCGGTCAGGGCGTGGTGAATAAAACGATGTCGCTCGGCGATCTGGTGCTGGTCAATGCCTTCCTGATTCAGCTCTATATGCCGCTGCATTTTCTGGGCTTTGTCTACCGTGAAATCCGCCATTCGCTGGCCGACATGGAGCGCATGTTCGGGCTGCTGGAGAGCCATTCAGACGTGTACGACAAGGTGGACGCGGCAGAACTCCAGGTTCGCGGCGGCGCGATCCGTTTCGAGCATGTGAGCTTCGGCTACGACAGCCGGCGCGAGGTGCTGCACGACGTCAGCTTCGATGTCCCGGCGGGACACAAGGTAGCGGTGGTGGGCGAAAGCGGTGCCGGCAAATCCACCCTGTCACGGCTGATCTTCCGGTTCTATGACGTGACCTCCGGACGCATCCTGATCGATGGCCAGGACATCCGCGAGGTAACACAGAAAAGCCTGAGACAGGTCATCGGCATCGTGCCGCAGGATACCGTGCTCTTCAACGACACCATTTATTACAACATTGCCTACGGCCGGCCCGAGGCCACGCGCGCGGAAGTCCTCGAAGCGGCGCGGGCGGCGCATATCCACCATTTTGTGGAATCCCTGCCGGACAAATACGACTCGCGCGTGGGCGAACGCGGCCTGAAGCTCTCCGGCGGCGAAAAACAGCGCGTCGCCATTGCGCGCACGCTGCTCAAGAGTCCGCCGATTCTGGTGTTCGACGAGGCCACGTCCGCGCTCGACTCTAAGACCGAAAAGGCGATCCAGGCCGAGCTTCTGGAAATTGCCACCAACCACACCACGCTGGTCATCGCCCACCGGCTGTCCACCATCATGGACGCCGACCAGATTATCGTCATGGATCAGGGCCGTATCATCGAGCGCGGCACCCACGCGGAACTACTCGTGCGCGACGGCGCCTATGCCCACATGTGGGCGCTGCAATTGCAGGAAGAGGAAGTTCAGGAACTGAAGGCGGTTGGCGACTGAGAAACTTCAGTCTTTGCCATGCGATCATGGCGTCGGAGATATGCGGTACCTGCCCCGTGATCTCAGGGATGTTGCGCTGCTCCCCGGTGTCCGTATGAGAAATATTATACGTCTTTATCTTCTACTTCGAACTCAAAGCCACCAATGTAGTTATACAGAAAATTGTATATTGCGCTCCCAATTGCCGTAGCCACATAGCCAAACACTAAATAAAGAATTGGAAACACGATAATAAGAAACTTTGGGAAAATTACCGGGTTACCGTGCTGATCAACGGCTGGTGCGACAAACAACATAATTAAGAACATAGGCACGACGAACACAAGCGATGCGACGGCCATAAGGATACCAAAAACCTTTCCATTTTGGTGAGGAGATAATCGCCTAATTTGTTTCTTCATTTTCTGGCTCCTTTAACGCATAACGCAATTTGGATGACACATCTTGACGTATAACCTGGCCCGGTATCACCCAACCTGACGGTGCCAAGTGGACATAAGTGGCTCATAAACAGGCGCCTGATAATGGGCGCGCTTATTGCGTGTCGACCTGCATCGGCATGATCACGAGCGGCATGCCCTTGATGTGCAGCTGGCGCTGGATCGCGAGCGCGGTGTGGTTGTGCAGCAGGCGTGTCAGCCAGTTTTCCTCGCGGAACACGAGAGTGCCGGCGAAGAATACGCTGCCGGGGAAACGACGCAGCACTTCTTCCGCCAGCCTGACGGTGGCTTCGACCGGGTCGGTGCCATAGGCAGCGTAGCCGACTGCCGCCATGCCGTGGGCGGCACAGAAGTCGACATACTTCTTCAGTTGTTCGTCCACGTGCGCCCGCAGGTCCTCGATGGCGTGGTCACCGCGCATCTGGGTCGTGTCCACCTCGCCGACGCTTAGGAAAACAAAATTCTGGAATCGTCCGGGGAACAGGCGCTGGGCATTGAGCAGTGTGTGGATACCAACGCCGCGGTAACTGGAAACAAAAAATACCGCCGCCGGGTCGCCTTCCCGGGTCGCCGGCGGCTTCTCGTGCGTCGAGGCGGGCAGTTTTGTCAGGATATCATCGAGTTCTCTCAGGCGCTGATGAACCTCGCTGTAATGGTTGTGAACCAGCCAGCACAGACCAATAAACGAACTCGTCACGAGTACGGTGATCCAGCCGCCTTCATAGAATTTCTCCACCAGCGTGATAACAAGAATACTGACGGTGACAATCAGGCCCCAGACTGAAAGTGTCAGGCGCAGACGCCAGCGTTGCTCGGAGGCACGGTTTTGCCACCAATAAACACACAAGCCAAGCAGTGTCAGGGTGAAGGTCAAAAATACGTTAATGCTGTACAGCACCACCAGCAAATCCACTAGGCCGCGACTCCACAACAACACAGCAAATGCCGCGCCGCCCATCAGCAGGATACCGTTCTTGGTCACCAGCCGGTCGGAAAGCTGCGAAAAACGGTGTGGCACCCAGTGATCGACCGCCATGTTGGCGAGTGTGGCCGGGCCGCCGAGAAAGCCGGTGTTGGCCGCGACAAACAGGAGCCCCGCCTCGAACACCAGTGTCACCACCAGGAAGAAATGCCCGGCGTCCCACGCTCCCCATTGCCAATCCGAGAGAATGGCGCCGAAGGCCACGGCATTGAGTGTCTGACCTTCCACCGGTTTTGCATGCCACAGCAGATAAAGCAGGATGATGCCGCCCGCCGTGAAGGACAGGGACAACGCCATATAAAACATGGTCCATTTCCCGGTGCGCACGCGCGGTTCTTTCAGCATATTGATACTGTTTGAAACCGCCTCGATGCCAGTATAGGTGCCGCCGCCCATGGCATAAGCGCGTACGAACAATGCAATCACAAAGAACAGTCCCATCTTGCTCGACATGGTGGTCACATCCGCCATGCTTTCCGGAACAAGTCCCACCACGCGATCCATGTGACGGGCGATGCCATATAAAATCAAAAACGTGTGGGTCAGAACGAAACCCATAAAAAGGGGCAACAGAAACTTAATGGATTCCTTCACACCCCGAAGATTCAATATAACCAGAAACACCAGACACAGAAGCTTGGCCTCCAGTTTGGAGGAGCTCCAGTCTACTGGCAGGAAACTGAACAGGGCATCGATGCAAGCGGCGATAGAGATGGCGATGGTCAACACGTAATCGACCACGAGCGCACTGCCGGACACCAGGCCGACACGCTGGCCAAGTAGGCGCGTGGCGACTTTGTATCCGCCGCCACCCGTGGGAAAGAGTTCGATCACCTGGTTGTACGAAACCGAGATGATAAAGACTGTCAGCGCGGTGGCGACGGCCAGAAACAGCGCCAATCCTGTGTGATCACCCAGCGCTTTAAAGGCTTCTTCCGGTCCATACGCAGAAGACGACAGGCCGTCCGCGCCCAACCCCACCCATGCCAGAAACGCGATCAGCGTGATATGGCGGTGCGTCTCGGGGGACATGGGGTCGCGCGCCGGGCCGATGACAACCTCGCGCAAGCGGTCTTTCGCGCGCGCGTATGGCGAGGCGGAACCCGTTTTACCCGATTCTGGCATGGATGCAGAGTAAACCTGGCAAGGGGAGGAAAGCGGGCATGGCGCCAGACACCGACAACAAATCAGAGAAGGCGCGCCGCCTACCGGTTGAATGTTGCTCTGTGGGCAATCTTTGTCGCACTTTAGGTAAATCCACGCGCCTTATCTGCCTTTTTTCCCGGATTGTCAATCATTCCGTACATGGACGCTGAAGAGTGACAAAATTATACTTCTACCATAGTCCATTTACCCTAAAAGCCGTAGCCACCGGAGATTCTATGCGCCCTGCGCTTATCCTTGCCGTTCTCGACCGCGAATTCCAAAGCGCCCGCAGCGGTCACCACACACCGGTCATGCTCTGGGGCCCACCCGGGGTGGGAAAATCGCAGATGGTGGCGCAGGTGGCGAAGAAGCACGGCACCGCGGTCATCGACATCCGCCTGTCACAGATGGAGCCCACTGACCTGCGCGGCATCCCGTTTCGCGTCGGCGATGTCGTCGAATGGGCCATTCCTGCCATGCTGCCGGACACCAAGCGCCATGGCCCCGAGGGCATCCTATTCCTCGACGAAATCACCTCAGCCGCGCCGACCGTTTCCGCCGCCGCCTATCAACTGATTCTCGACCGCCGCCTCGGGGCCTATCAGGTGCCCGAGGGCTGGGCGATTTTCGCCGCCGGCAACCGCCAGGGCGATCGCGGCGTGACCTACAGCATGCCGGCGCCGCTCGCCAACCGCTTTTCGCACTTCGAGGTCGAGACCCATCTCGACGACTGGGTGGCCTGGGCCTACGAGAACAATATCGACGAGCGCGTCATCGCTTTCCTGCGCTTTCGCCCCGAACTGCTGTTCGACTTCGACCCGGCGCACAACCCGGTCGCCTTCCCGAGCCCGCGCTCCTGGGAATTCACCCACCGCGCCTTGCAGAAATTCGGCGACCAGCCAGCACTGCTGCTGGGTGCGCTCGAGGCCTGCGTCGGCCCGGCCGCTGGCGTGGAACTCAAGGCCTTCATCGACAACCTCGACAACCTGCCGGACATCGACGCCATCGTGAACGGCACGAGCACCGCCATGCCGAAGGAAACCGACCTGCAGTACGCCGTTGCGTCGGCGCTCGTGGGCCGCGCCATCCGCGCCAAGGGAAGCGCCGACGAAGCGAAAGTCTTCGGCAACATCCTCGACTACGCCGGGCGCTTCCCGGAGCGCGAGATGGGCGTGATGCTCGTCTCCGACATGCAGCGCGCGGTCGGCGAGAAGTTGTTCGCGCTGCCGCAATTCGCTCTGTGGGCGAAAAAAATCGCGAATGTAATGATCTTTGACATGTGGAAAAAGCCGGCCACGACGTCGCGCATCAGTTAATTCGCCATGGCGGAACAGGATGAAATCGAAACCAAGCTTGTCTCGGCGCGCACCTGGCTGATTATCGACAAGCCCTTCCTCGGTGCGCTGGTGCTGCGCCTGCCCTTGACCGAAGCAGACCCCAAATGGTGCCAGACCACGGCCACCGACGCGCGTTCCTTCTACTACAACCGCGAGTACATCAAGTCGCTCTCCTTCGAGCAGACCAAGTTCATCCTCGCGCACGAAGCGCTGCATTGCGCATTGTCGCACTTCTCGCGCCGCGAGCACCGCAACAAACGCCGTTGGGACCTCGCCTGCGATTTTGCCATCAATCCCCTGCTCCTGGCCGATGGTCTCGCACCGCCGCCAGGCGCGCATATTCTGGACAATTTTAAAGGCATGACCGCGGAGGAAATTTATCCCTGCATCCAGGAAAATACCGACGACGAGCCCATGGACCAACACCTCTATGATCAGGACCCCCAGCAGGGTACGGGAGATCATGGTGGAACGGGTGGCGGACAACAGCGGGAACAGGATAAGGATAGCGGCGGAAGTCACGGCGAAGTGGACGAAAATGCCCAAGGCGCATCACAGCCGCCACCGCTTTCCGCACCAGAGCGCGATGCGCTCAGCAAACAATGGCAGCAGCGCATGGCTGGCGCGGCGCAACAGGCCATGCAGGCGGGCAAGCTCGGCGGCTCGATGGCGCGGCTGGTGGATCACCTGCTGCAGCCGCAATTGCCGTGGCGCATGCTGCTTGCACGCTACATGACCCAGGCCTCGCGCAGCGATTACAGCTTCGCGCATCCGTCGCGACGCGAGGGCGCAGCCATCCTGCCCGGCATGCGCAGCCAACAGGTCGATCTCGTGATCGCGCTCGACACCAGCGGTTCCATTTCGGATAAAGAAATGAAGGAATTCCTGAGCGAGATCAACGCCATCAAAGGGCAGGTCGGCGCGCGCATCATTCTGCACGCCTGCGACGAGAAGCTCGCCGAGGCTGGCCCCTG
>JBGPBL010000045.1:0-22559 GCA_041481225.1 Sulfurifustaceae bacterium
GCCGATCTCGTGGTCACCGTCTGCGGTCACGCCGATGAACACTGCCCGGTGCTGCCTCCCGGGGTTCAGAAAAAACACTGGCCGCTGGAAGACCCGGCGAAAGCCACCGGCACGGAAGAACAGATCATGACCAAGTTTCGCGCCACGCGCGATGACATCAAAAGCCGCGTCGAAGGCCTGATCGGCGGACTGAAAATGCTGGCGCGCAGCGACGGCAAGGAGGAAGCATGAGCGCACAATGCGAAACCACCGCAAAGCGATCCGCGGGCGCCGGGATGGGTTTGTTCGAACGCTATCTCACCCTGTGGGTGTTCCTGTGCATCGTCGCCGGCATCGGTCTCGGGCGGCTGTTCCCGCCGGCGTTTGAGGCCATCGGTGGCCTCGAGATCGCCCGCATCAACCTGCCGGTCGCAGCGCTGATCTGGCTCATGATCTTCCCGATGCTGCTCAAGGTGGATTTCGCGGTGCTGCATCGCGTGACGGCGCACTGGAAGGGCATCGGGGTGACGCTGTTCGTGAACTGGGGCGTGAAGCCCTTTTCCATGGCCCTGCTCGGCTGGCTGTTCATCGGCTATCTGTTCCGGCCGTGGCTGCCGGCGGAGCAGATATCCTCTTATATCGCCGGGCTAATCCTGCTGGCCGCTGCGCCCTGCACCGCCATGGTGTTCGTGTGGAGCCATCTGACGCGCGGTGAGCCGAATTTCACGTTGACGCAGGTGGCGCTCAACGACGTCATCATGGTCGTCGCCTTCGCTCCCATCGTTGGACTACTGCTGGGTTTATCATCCATCACCGTGCCGTGGGACACGCTGCTGCTCTCGGTCGCGCTCTACATCGTCGCGCCGCTGGCGGCCGCCTGGCTCGTGCGCCGCGCGATCCTGCGGCACGAGCATGGCGGAGCGCGGCTCGCGCGCACCATCAAGATCATGCACCCCGTTTCGCTCATCGCCCTGCTGGCTACGCTCGTATTGCTGTTCGGCTTCCAGGGCGGGCAGATCGTGCGCCAGCCGCTGGTGATCCTGCTGATCGCGGTGCCAATCTTGATCCAGGTGTTCTTCAACTCGGGGCTGGCGTATTTCCTCAACCGCGCGCTGCGCTCGCCGCACTGCGTCGCCGGTCCTTCGGCCCTCATCGGCGCCAGCAACTTCTTCGAACTGGCCGTGGCCACGGCCATCGCCCTGTTCGGTTTCGAGTCGGGGGCGGCCCTGGCGACCGTCGTGGGCGTGCTGATCGAGGTGCCGGTGATGCTCGTGGTGGCAAACTTCGTCAACCGCTCACGCGCCTGGTACGAACGCAAACCGGGCATCCTGACTTACGCCGAGTGCTGCCCTGCCTCGGGTATACCACACGGCGGCTGATGAGCACCGGCACGCGGCGCTGTCTAACATCCCACACAGAACGCACACCATACGCGCCCGCGCATTACCCGGGCCAAAACCGCGACCAGCCCAATTGAGTGAGTGGCGGCGAAAATTTTACCATTGTCACAAAACTGTCATATTCATTCATCAAACTGTCACATCGCCGATGGATGATGCACCACACATTTCATCATTCAAACATCAGGAGATATCAGGTTATGTGCAAGCAATTCAAACAGGCCGCCATGGCCTCGGTAGTGGCCTTCGGTTTCATCGCCGGATTAGCGCAGGCGTCCACGCCCATGAACGGCGCCGGATCGACCTTTGTCTATCCGATCCTGGCCAAGTGGGCCGACACCTACAAGAACAAGACCGACATGAGCGTGAATTACCAGTCGATCGGTTCCGGCGGCGGCATCAAGCAGATCAAGGCCAAGACCGTGGACTTCGGCGCCTCGGACAAGCCGCTGAACACCAAGGAACTGGACGAGAGCGGCTTGCTGCAATTTCCGGTGGTCATGGGCGGCGTGGTGCCCGTGGCGAACCTCCCCGGCATCAAGCCCGGTGAATTGAAGCTGACCGGCCAGATGCTGGCCGACATTTATCTCGGCAAGATCAAGACCTGGGACGATGCCGCGATCGCCAAGCTCAATCCAGGAGTGAAACTTCCGTCTGAAAAGATCGCCGCGGTTTCGCGCGCGGACGGCTCCGGCACCACCTACATCTTCACGCATTACCTGTCCAAGGTCAGCCCCGAGTTCAAGGAAAAAATTGGCAACAACACCTCCGTCTCCTGGCCAACCGGTGTGAGCGGCAAGGGCAATGAAGGCGTGGCCTCGTACGTGCAGCGCATCAAGGGCGCGATCGGTTACGTCGAATACGCCTACGCGTTGCAGAACAAAATGACCTACGCACAACTGCAGAACAGGGCCGGCAAGTTCGTCAGCCCCGACAGTGTCTCGTTTCAGGCCGCCGCCGCCAGTGCCGATTGGGCACACACCCCGGGCTTCGATCTGATGCTCACCGACCAGCCCGGCGCCAGCAGCTGGCCGATCACCGGGGCCACGTTCATCCTGGTGCATAAGAATCAGGACAAGCCGGAAAACGCACAGCATGTTCTGCAATTCTTTGACTGGGCTTACCGTCACGGCGACAAGCTGGCGGAACGACTCGACTACATCCCGATGCCTGCCGCCGTGGTCAAGCTGGTGGAGGAAACATGGAAAAAAGAGATCAAAGACGCCAGTGGAAAAGCCGTCTGGACCGAGGCCTTGATCCAGAAGTAAGATGGCCGAAACATAAGGAACAAAATCCTGGCGGGGTCCTCGAGACCCCGCTTCGCTTTCTATGAAAACCATTCAAGCCCATATTTCCGACAGCAAAATCCGGCGCCAGCGCTTGATGGATAAATCGTTCCAGGGGGCGACGACGCTGTTCGCGGGCCTTGTTTTCGTACTGCTGGTCAGCATCATCATTTCTCTTTTTATCGGCGGGTGGCAGGCGCTTTCCACGTTCGGTCCCGCCTTTCTCGTCACCGATGAGTGGAATCCGGTCACCGAAAAATTCGGCGCGCTGGTGCCCATCTACGGCACGCTCGTCAGTTCGTTCATCGCACTGCTCATCGCCGTACCGATCGGTTTCGGCATTGCCGTATTTCTGACGGAAGTGGCGCCGCACTGGATGCGGCGCCCGGTCGGCACCGCCATTGAATTGCTTGCCGCCATTCCCAGCATCATCTACGGCATGTGGGGTCTGTTTGTGTTTGCGCCGGTCATGGCAAATTATGTTCAGCCCTGGTTACAGAATCATTTCGGCGAGGTCGCTGTCATCGGACCGCTGTTTCAGGGCGCCCCGCTCGGGATCGGCATGCTGCCGGCCGGGATCATCCTCGGCATCATGATCATCCCCTTCATCGCCGCGATTATGCGCGACGTGTTTGTGACCACGCCCCAGTTCCTGAAAGAGTCGGCCTATGCCATGGGCGCGACTACCTGGGAAGTGGTCTGGCACGTGGTGCTGCCGTATACACGCGTGGGCGCGGTCGGCGGCATTTTTCTCGGATTGGGCCGGGCGCTGGGCGAGACCATGGCCATCACCTTCATCATCGGCAACGCCCATCGTCTGAATATTTCGCTGTTTGAGCCAGGCAACTCCATCGCCTCCACGCTCGCCAATGAATTCACCGAAGCCGTTGGCAGCGTGCACACCTCGTCGCTGGTGGCGCTCGGCCTAGTACTGTTCATGATCACCTTTGTGGTATTGACCCTCGCGAAGTTGCTGCTGATTCGTCTGCAATCGCGCGATCTGCGGCGCAGGTAGGAGGAAACCATGGACTGGCGATATCTGCGACGGCGAACATTAAATATTATCAATTTATCCGGCTCGGTACTCGCCACCCTGTTCGGGTTATTCTGGCTGCTCTGGATCCTGTGGACCACCTTCAGCGCCGGGTTCTCGGCCATCGACTGGAATCTCTTTACTCAGGACACGCCGCCGCCCGGCGGTCAGGGTGGACTCGCCAACGCCATCGTCGGCAGCCTGATGATGGTCGGCATCGCCACCCTGATCGGGACACCCATCGGTATCCTGGCGGGAACCTATCTCGCAGAATTCGGCAACAATAAATTCATGGCGGCCGTCATCCGTTTCATCAATGATATCCTCCTCTCCGCGCCATCCATTATCATCGGGCTTTTCATCTATGAGTTGGTGGTCGTCAAGATCGGGCATTTTTCCGGTCTCGCGGGAGCGCTCGCACTCTCCATCATTCTGTTGCCAGTCGTGATCCGCACGACGGAAGAAATGCTGCGTCTGGTGCCGAACAGTTTGCGTGAGGCGGCGCTGGCGCTCGGCGCACCGCGCTGGAAGGTGATCACGCTCGTGGCCTACCGCGCTGCCCTCTCCGGTATACTGACCGGGGTGCTGTTGGCGATCGCACGCATTGCGGGGGAAACGGCGCCCCTGCTCTTCACCGCCCTCAACAACCAGTTCTGGAGCACGGACTTGAATCAGCCCATGGCAAACCTGCCCGTAGTAATATTCCAGTTTGCCATGAGCCCCTACCCCGAATGGCAGACGCTGGCGTGGGCGGGTTCCCTGTTGATCACGCTGAGCGTGCTCGCCCTCAGCATCGTCGCACGCATACTGTTGCGCAAAGCCAAGATGGAAAGCCAATGACGATTACCACCGACAGCACAGTGGGCAAGATCCAGGTACGCCAGCTCAACTTTTTCTACGGCAAGTACCGCGCGCTCAAGGACATCAACATGGGCATTGCCGGGAACAAGGTCACGGCCTTCATCGGCCCCTCCGGCTGCGGCAAATCCACGTTGCTGCGCACCTTTAACCGTATGTACGAGCTCTATCCGGACCAACACGCCACCGGCGACATTCAGCTCGACGGGGAAAACATCCTGGCCCCGCGCACCGACCTCTATCGCCTGCGCGCCCGTGTTGGCATGGTGTTCCAGAAACCCACGCCGTTTCCCATGTCCATCTACGAGAACATCGCCTACGGCGTGCGCCTGTATGAAAAACTGCGCCGCTCGACCATGGACGACCGGGTGGAGTGGGCCTTGCAGCAGGCGGCGCTGTGGGGCGAGGTCAAGGACAAACTGCGGCAAAGCGGCATGAGCCTCTCGGGCGGGCAGCAACAGCGCCTGTGCATCGCGCGCGCCATCGCCGTCAAACCCGAGGTGATGCTGCTCGACGAGCCGGCCTCGGCACTCGACCCGATCTCGACCCTGAAGATCGAGGAACTGATCTACGAACTGAAGAAGAACTATACTATCGTCATCGTCACGCACAACATGCAACAGGCCGCGCGCGTCTCCGACTACACGGCCTTCATGTATCTCGGCGAAATGGTGGAATTCGGTTACACCAACGAGATTTTCACCAACCCGTCGAAGAAGCAGACGGAAGACTACATCACCGGACGCTACGGCTGATCCGCGCGCAGGAGCATCTATGGAACCCTTGAATACTCATATTTCCCGGCAGTTTAACGCGGAACTCGAAGAGATCCGCAACCGCGTCCTGCAAATGGGTGGGCTCGTGGAGCAGCAGATCGAGCAAGCCTTGATCGCCCTGGTCAAGGGCGACACCGCGCTGGGTGAATCCGTGATCCGGGACGACACCAAGGTCAACAAGCTCGAAGTCACTATCGACGAAGAGTGCAGTCAGATTATCGCCCGCCGCCAACCCGCCGCCGGCGACCTGCGTCTGGTGGTGGCGGTAATCAAGACCATCACCGATCTCGAGCGCATTGGCGACGAGGCCGAAAAGATCGCGCGCATGGCGGTACGCCTCGCCTCCGAGGAACGTCCACAAAACGCCTACGCGGAGCTTCAAACCCTGGGCAACCACGTGCGCCAGATGGTGCACGATGCGCTTGATGCCTTTGCCCGTCTGGACATCGAGGCGGCCCTCCGCGTGGCCCGCGAAGACCTCAAGGTAGACCAGAAGTACGATGGCCTGATGCGGCAAATGATCACCTTCATGATGGAAGACCCGCGCACCATTTCACGCATGTTGAACATGATCTGGGCGGCGCGCGCCCTCGAACGCATCGGTGACCACGCGCGCAATATCTGTGAATACATTATCTATCTCGTGAAGGGCAAGGACGTGCGCCACACGAGCCTGGACCAGATTGAAAAGGAATTACTGGGAAAGCCGGGAGACCGCTGAAGCGCTTCCCGGGCATCCGCCATGGAATATCATTCGATCGAATATCGATTTTACCTGCCGGGTGGCCGTGATCTCTCATTCAAACTGCGGTTCGACCCCCATTCACTGGACGCGGTCGAACCTTCGCCAGACCCGGTGCCGAGTTGGGCGGCGCTTGATTTCAACAAGTGCCCGAACTGTCCGCTCGATGCCGCCACGCATCCGCACTGTCCGGCGGCGCTCAAGCTCGTCAAACTCATCGACAAGTGCAAAGGGCTCAATGCCTATGCCCCGGTGCGTATTGAGGTCATCACCCCGGAACGTACCGTATCCGCCACCCGGCCGCTGCAAAAGGGATTGAGTTCGTTAGCCGGCCTCATCATGGCCACCAGCGGCTGCCCGAACACCGCGCCACTTAAACCCATGGCGCGCTTTCATCTGCCCTTCGCCGTCGACGACGAGACCCTGTATCGCGCCACCTCCATGTATCTTCTGGGGCAATACTTTGTTCACAAACAGGGCAAAAGCCCCGACCTGGAACTCGATGGTCTAGTGGAAATCTACCGAGAACTACAGGCCGTCAATACCTCCATGACCAAGCGCCTGGGTACCGTGACCAGCCGCGACATCGCCACCGACGCCATTGTGTCGCTCGACCTGTTCTCACATATCCTGCCGTACGACGTCAAAGCCTCACTCAGCAAGATCCGGGACCTGTTCGAGCCGTTCCTGCCCCGTTAGTAAGCCGGCTTGAATTACCTCGTGGAATCCCCATTTTCAGCCCATCGGACGACCACATTGGTTGCCGGTATAATTTTGGTGTTTTATTTCAACGTTCAGACGGCATCCGCGCGATGCCTACAGGAGATGATGTGGCTACCGTAGAAGTAACACAGGAAAATTTCGAAGAAATCGTGGCCGGCAACGACATGGTGGTGGTGGATTTCTGGGCGCCGTGGTGCGGTCCCTGCCGTTCCTTTGCACCCGCCTACGAAACCGCTTCGGAAAAATTCCCCGACGTCGTGTTTGCAAAGGTCAACACCGAGGAACAACAGGCCTTGGCCGGATACTTTCAGATTCGCTCGATCCCCACGCTCATGATCTTCCGTGAAAAAATCATCATCTTCTCTCAGCCCGGCGCCCTGCCCGGCTCGGCCCTGGAGCAGGTCGTCGAAAAGGCCAAAATCCTGGATATGGACGAAGTCCGCCGCGAAATCGAGCAGGAACGCGCCAACCCGGACAGCTGATCGCCACCGGCCGCCAGATCCCGTGGTCACCGGCATCATCCGCTGTCCTTGGGCCTCGTACGATTTGGACTATATTTAGTAAAGAGCACCCATGACCACAGGCGATTCGCTACAACGGTTCATCTTCGAAAACGCGCCGATACGCGGCGAGATCGTGCATCTCGACGCCACCTGGCAGGCGGTGCTCGAACGCCGCGAGTATCCGTCACCGGTACGCCAGGTGCTGGGTGAATTGATGGCCGCCGCGGCACTGCTGACCTCCACCATCAAATTCGACGGCCGCCTGATCATGCAGGTGCAGGGAAACGGGCCGGTGAAACTGATGGTGGTCGAGTGCACCAGCGACCGCACCATGCGCGCGCTGGCACAATGGGATGACGAGGTGCCCGCCATGCCGCTGTCGCAGCTGGTCGGGGATGGTCAACTCGCCGTCACCATCGACCCGAAAAACGTCAAGGAGCGCTATCAGGCGATCGTCAGCCTTGAGGGCATGACCGTGGCCGAGGCGCTTGAAAATTACTTCGCCCGTTCCGAACAGCTCGATACCCGTCTGTGGCTCGCGGCCGACACACACCAGGCAGCGGGGATGCTGTTACAACGCCTGCCCGACGAACGCTCCGACGACGACGATTCCTGGAATCGCGCGGTGCACCTGGGCGCCACCATCACCCGCGATGAACTGCTGGAACTGTCGGTGCGCGAGATCGTCCACCGCCTGTATCATGAAGAAGACATCCGCCTGTTTTCCAGGACCCCGGTGAGTTTTCGCTGCTCCTGCTCACGCCCCCGGGTGGAGGCCGTGCTGCGCATGCTGGGGCCAGACGAGGTGCACTCGATCCTGGCTGAACAGGGTTCTATCAGCGTCGATTGTGAGTTTTGCGGGCACCACTATGAATTTGACCCTGTCGACGCCGAGCAGCTGTTTGCCTCCACCTTGAGCACCGGGGCCTCTTCTACCAGGCATTAGGCCATAGTAGGTTCTTTATTGCCCCGATACGTGTATAATCCGCCCCCTTTTACCGCTTCGCCCCCAGGGTACCTCTGTGATCCAAAAGTTACGCAATATCGCCATCATCGCCCACGTTGACCACGGCAAAACAACGCTCGTGGATAAACTCCTGCAACAGTCCGGCACGTTCGCCGCGCACCAGCAAATGGGCACGCGCGTCATGGACTCCAACGACCTCGAACGCGAACGCGGCATCACGATTCTCGCGAAAAACACCGCCATCCGCTGGAACGACTATCGCATCAACATCGTGGACACCCCCGGTCACGCCGACTTCGGCGGCGAGGTCGAGCGCGTGCTCTCGATGGTGGACTCCGTGCTGCTGCTCGTGGACGCCGTGGACGGCCCGATGCCGCAGACACGTTTCGTCACGCGCAAGGCCTTTGCCCAGGGACTGAAACCCATCGTCGTCATCAACAAGATCGACCGCCCCGGTGCGCGCCCGAGTTGGGTGCTGGATCAGACGTTCGATCTCTTCGACAAGCTCGGCGCCACCGAAGAGCAGCTCGACTTCCCGGTGGTGTACACCTCGGCGCTGCACGGCTACGCCGGCCTGACGCCGGACGTGCGCGAAGGCGACATGACGCCGCTCTTTGAAACCATCATCAAGTATGTCGCGCCTCCCAAAGTGGACCCCGAAGGCCCGTTCCAGATGCAGGTGTCGAGCATCTCCTATTCGAGCTACGTCGGCGCCATTGCCATCGGCCGCATCTCGCGCGGACGGGTGAAACCCAACCAGAACGTTGTGGTGATCGACCATGAGGGCAAGACCCGCACTGGCAAAATCCTGCAAGTGCTCGGCTTCATGGGGCTGGAGCGCACGGAAGTGCCCGAGGCCGCCGCCGGCGATATCATCGCCATCACCGGCATCGAGGGGCCGCGCATCTCCGACACCCTGTGCGACCCGGCCACCGTCGAGGCCCTGCCGCCGCTGTCGGTGGACGAACCCACCGTCACCATGTCCTTCGAGGTCAACAACTCGCCGTTCGCGGGCCAGGACGGCAAGTACGTCACCAGCCGCCAGATTCGCGAGCGGCTCGATCGCGAACTGATCCACAACGTCGCGCTGCGCGTGGAAGACACCGGCAGCCCGGACAAATTCCGTGTCTCCGGACGCGGCGAGCTGCACCTCGGCATCCTCATCGAGAACATGCGGCGCGAGGGCTATGAACTCGGCGTGTCGCGCCCGCAGGTCATCACCAAGGAAGTGAACGGCGAGCTGCACGAACCGTATGAACAGATGACCGTGGACATTGAATCCCAGCACCAGGGCGCAGTCATGGAACAGCTCGGCCAGCGCAAGGGCGACCTGCTCAACATGGAACCGGACGGCAAGGGCCGTGTGCGCCTGGACTACATGATCCCGGCGCGTGGACTCATCGGCTTTCAGACCGACTTCCTCACCGCCACGGCCGGCAGCGGCCTGATCTATCATGTGTTCGATCACTACGGCCCGGCCAAAAAAGGTCTGGTCGGCGGACGCAACAACGGCGTGCTGATCTCCAACGGCACGGGCGAGAGCGTGGCTTATGCCCTGTTCAACCTGCAGGAGCGTGGACGCATGTTCGTCGCCCCGGGCGAAGAGCTGTACGAGGGCATGATCATCGGCATTCACACCCGCGACAACGATCTGGTGGTGAACGCCATGAAGGGCAAACAGCTCACTAACATGCGCGCCTCGGGCTCGGACGAAAACGTCATCCTCGTGCCCCCGATCGAACTCACGCTCGAACGCGCCATCGAATTCATCGATGACGACGAGCTGGTCGAGGTCACACCCCACCACCTGCGCCTGCGCAAGCGTTTCCTCAAGGAAACCGACCGCAAGCGTTACGAGCGCGCCGCAGGCTAATGCTGTATACGTAAAGCCGCCGTACGCGCGACTTCGTCGTGCGTACGGCGGCTTTCTTCATTTTCAAAACACCTGATAAACTCAGTTTCAGTAGCTGGTTTTTTGGGATAGGTTGTTTCGGCAAGGAAACCGGCCGCAAGAGTTACGAGCAGGTGGCCTCCGGCTGAAGTTGCCGCACGGACAGTGCTGACACGCTTGATCGACTCGCCCAAGGGCGTCGTCGAGCAAGATTCGCCCAGCCGCTGCGGACAGACTGGCCGGAGATACCGGGTTCAGCGCCTGGAACTTTTTGGCTCCGCGACGGGGAGCAGCTATGTGCCGGAGTCGAGCGATCTCGATTTTCTGGTTGAGTTCGAAGATCTCGCTCCCGCCGCCTATGCAGACGCCTACTTCGGTCTGCAAGAAAGTCTGTCGGATTTGTACCGCCGGTGGATCTGGTGGTCCCTACAGCCGTTCACAACCCTTACTTCCTTCGCAGCATCGAGCGTAGCCGGACCCTGCTCTATGCAGCTTGAGGTCAAGAAGTACCTTTACGACATCAAACAAGCGGCCGATCTGCTCCTGCGCTTTTCGCGGGGCAAGACCTTCGCCGATTATTCAGCCGATCCCCTGTTGCAGCTCGGCGATCGAACGTCAGTTCGAGATCGTCGGCGAAGCACTGAACCAGCTCTCCAAAATTGATGCCGGCACGGCGGCCGGTATCCACGAATATCGCCACATCATCGCCTTTCGCAATATCCTGATACATGGCTACGCCGAGATCGATCGGCGCCTGGTCTGGGGCATGGTGGAAGGAAAGCTGCCCGCGTTGCATCAACAGATAAGCAGTCTGTTGAAGAAGAAACCAGAGTAAGCGATCTCTGCATCAACATGCGCGCCGCCGGTTAGCTGCGTTTTTCCTCTGTGTTTTAAACGATACTTGCACAAAAGGTGCAGGTATCCTGTCTTGTCGCGCCCACGCGGCTTATACTTTGGAGCATTACCCGAAAGTAGTCTTTCTTCATCGTCAGATCCCGTTACGGGAAGGAGGATGTCATGAGAAGACGGCTTTATTTTCTGTTGCCGAACATTAAGCTCACTCGACAGGTATTCAACGAACTGCTGTTGGCTCGGATCGAGGAACGGCATATTCACTTCCTCGCCCGGGAAGGCACCTTGCTGGGAGATCTGCCCGAAGCAGGGATGCTACAGAAAAGCGATGAAATTCACGGTCTGTGGCTGGGCCTGACGGTCGGCGGTGGCACCGGTGCGGTCGCTGGCGTGGTGGTGCTGCTGTTTCCACCCGCCGGATTTGTCATGAGCTTGGGCGTTGTGCTCGTCACCAGCCTTATCGGCGCGATCATGGGCATGTGGGCCTCGGGGATGATTGCCTCGGACGTTCCCAATACCCGCCTCGAACAGTTTGCCAAGGAAATCGAACATGGGAAAATCCTCCTGATGGTTGATGTCCCCAAGCACAAGTGCGAGGAAATCACCGACATGATCCGGGAGCATTACCCGCGTGCCGACATCCGTGGACGTGACCCGATGATTCCGGTGTTTCCATAAAGGAACCAACGTGCTCTCTGCAAACTGCCCCGCGCCGCGGGGCATTTTTTTGTCTGCCGCGCGATGGCGCGGCCCGGTGCTCCGCTTCAGACACTACGGCAGCGAGTGATATGCTTGGAAAATGATCAGGGTCTTCCGCCACAGCACCGCATCAGAACCGGAATATGGCCATCTGCACGCCACGGCGGCAACGCTGGCCGTCAGCGCCGATGGCGACGCCGCTTCCATGGCGCAGCGGGTGGAAATACTGGCGCGTGAACTACAGCTTCCAATTGCGGAGACCGGAAAGGGCGATGATTATGCCTTGCTGCTCGTGCTCACGCCCGAGCGGCTTGAGCTGCGGGACAATCACGACCCGCGCGTGGGACCGGTGTTCGTGGATTTCAGCGCTCTGGATATGCGACCTTATAGCCGGAACCTTTCGCGCCGCCAGCCACTCGCGCGCGCCTTCGGCAAAAAAACACGCACGATTGCGGACGCCACGGCAGGCTACGCTCAGGACGCCCTGCTACTGGCGCTCATGGGCTTTCACGTCACGGCCATCGAACGCTGCGCCGTGGTCGCGGCGCTGGCGCAGGACGGCCTGCGGCGGCTGGCAGAAAATACCGGGCTTGCCCTCGAAAAGAAGCTGTCACTGCTGACGGGCGATGCGCGTGCCCTGGTAGCCAAACTCTCCCCGCGGCCGGACGCCATTTATATGGACCCGATGTTTCCGCCGAAACGGAAAAAATCGGCGGCGGTAAAAAAAGAGATGCGCCTGTTGCGCGAGCTGGTGGGCGATGACTCGGATGCCGTGGAGCTTTTTGAAATATGCCGGCGTGTGGCCCTGGGACGTGTAGTGGTCAAGCGTCCCGACGATGCGCCGCCGCTCGTGCCCGACCCCAGTATGAGCATCGCGGGAAAACTGGTGCGTTACGACGTTTACCTCACACACCACTGAATCCCATTTACCACACATGAGCGAGCCGCTGTTTTACGCCGAATACCTGCCCGACACCGGCACCACGTTTATGCTGGCGGGGGATGAGGCGCATCATGCCGCGGCATCGCGCCGGCTGGCGCCGGGCGACACCCTGTGGCTCTTCGACGGACGCGGCGGTCTGGCGCGCGCCACGCTCGGGCAGATCACCAAGCGCGGTCATGAGCTGACGTTGCGGGTCGAGGAGCGGCGCACCGAATCGCCGTCAAAACCGTCCATCCACCTTGCCTGCGCACTGCCCAAGGGCGATCGTCAGAGCGTGTTGCTCGACATGGCGACACAACTCGGCATGACCCAGTTCACGCCACTTATGTGCGAGCGTAGCGTGGTCAAACCCGGCGCGCAGGGTCCGGAACGGTGGCGGCGAATTTGTCTTGAGGCCTGCAAACAAAGTCGGCGGGTTTATCTGCCCGACATCCATGAGCCGGCATCGCCGGCTAAGGTCGCGGCGAGTTATTACGGTGCCTGGATTGCCCACCCCTCTGGGGTGACGGTCGGGGAAATGCTGGCCGGGGCATCGCCGGATGTGCTGACGTTGCTGGTGGGCCCCGAGGGCGGATTTACGGAGGAGGAAGTAAGGCAGGCAGTGGAACAAGGCGCGCGCGCCATCTCGCTTGGGCCGGCGATTTTACGCATTGAAACGGCGGCGATTAGTTTGCTGGCCGTGATTTCCCTGGGCGCGTGGAATGCCGGCTAACTGCCGAGTTGCCGCGACGACCTGCCCCTTGCCGTAACCACCTTTTTCACGCTACTCGGTTTCATTTCGAGGTGTTCCAGTGGCTCGGGCCGGTGGATACCGAAACCCTGGACATAGTCCACACCCAGCTTCCGCAAGGCGCGGAGAATCTCTTCGTTTTCCACGTATTCGGCGATGGTCTGGATCCCCATGACGTGTCCGATGTGGTTGATCATCTCCACCATGGCGTGGCTCACCTGATCGTTCACCATGTCACGCACGAAGGCGCCATCGATCTTGATGAAGTCCACCGGCAATCCCTTAAGGTAGGCGAAGGACGCCATGCCACTGCCGAAATCGTCCAAGGCGAAGCGACAACCCATGCCTTTCAGCACAAAAATAAAATGGCTGGCGCGGCTCCAGTTGGCAATCGCCACCGTTTCTGTGATCTCGAAACACACCTTGGCGGGATCAAGCGCCGAGAGGCGAAATTGCTCTGTCATGAAATCCAGGAAATGCTCGTTGCCGATGGACTGGCCGGAAAGGTTGATGGAAAACCCCGGGGCAGTGGGACGCTGGGCGAGCCAATCGAAGGCGTGTCGGACCACCCAACGGTCGATCTCCGTCATGACACCGTAGCGTTCCGCTGCTGGAATAAACGCCATGGGTGGCACCACTGCCCCATTCTCATCCAGCATTCGCACCAGTAACTCGCAATATTCTCCGCCCTCCATCCAACCCCCGAGCGGCTGGATGCGCTGGAAATAGAGGCGGAAACGGTTGTCGTCAAATGCCTGGGTAATGCGTGAGACCCACTCCATTTCGCCATGGCGGATCGCCACCTCGCTGTCGTTTTCCTGATGAACCCAGATACGGTTGCGGCCCTGTTCCTTGGCCATGTAGCAGGCGGCATCGGCCGCGCTGAAGAGATTCGAAAGGGTGCCGATCTCGGCATGGATGGCCACGAGACCGATGGAAACTCCGATGCGAAAGCTCTTTTCACGCCAGACAAACCGGAAATCCATCAAGGCTTGGTGGAGCTTCTGGGCAACCTGTTCTGCCTGCTCCAGGGAACAATCCTCAATCAACACGCCAAACTCATCACCCCCAAGCCGCGCGAGCGTATCGCTGTCGCGAATCAAGGAAAACAGGATATTCCCCGCCTGCTTGAGCAACTCGTCGCCCGCCATGTGGCCACAAGTGTCATTGATCACCTTGAACTGGTCCAGATCAAGATACAACAGGGCGTGGTGCTTACACTGTCCCTTGGCGCTGGCGAGCGTCCGCTCCAGCAGCGTCTCGAACGCACGACGGTTAGCGAGACCCGTCAGGGAATCATGACTCGCCTGCCAGCCGATCTGTTTCTGCATCTGACGTTGCGCTGTCACATCACGAAACACCAGAATCGCACCGCTGATTTGCCCACGGCTATCGCGAATCGGCGCGGCATTATCTTCGACGGCAAATTCCTCACCTGTCCGGCTGATAAGAATGGTGTGTGCATTCAGTCCGACGATAGGCACGTCCAGAACACCCATCATGGCCGGGTGTTCCAAGGCCTTGCGCGTCCCTTCGTTAACGATGTGATAAATATTTCTTAGTGGCTGGCCACGCGCTTCCTCCTTGCGCCAGCCCGTGAGCTGTTCCGCAACGAGATTGAGATAGACCACACTCCCCAGCTCGTCTGCGGTGACGACGGCGTCACCGACGGAATACAGCGTCACTTCGGCCTGTTCCTTTTCACGCGCCAATGCCGCTTCGATGAGCCGTATGCGATAGATAACGTACCAGGCGATGAGCGCGCCGAAAACGATGGCGGAAAAAACGAGCAACGCCATTATCGTCAGCGCTTGCCGATATTCCTGGGACGCCAGAGCCACCGCCTCGCGAGTTTCCTGGCGCTCTTCCTCGATCATCTTGTCGAAATAGAAAAGGATTTGCCGCTCAAGCGGCAAATCCTTCTTATCTATTTCCTCGCGCACCCCGGTGAGATCTTCGCGGATAATCTTGTCCGCAAGGCTGGCTTGCAGCGGCTGGGTCTTGCGGATCAGCGCCAGTATTCCCTCAAAGATTTCCTGGTCTTTCTCATCCAGACCGGTGCTCACAAGCTGCTCGCGCAAATGAATAAACTCGCCCGCCATGTCGGTGAAGCGAGTGAACTCCTCCTCCCGCTTGAATGGGTCATCCGTGTGAAGCATGGCGTACATGCTAAGGGAACGCTCGCGTACGATATTCCGCATCGACTGCAACAGGTCGATTTTGGCGTTGTGCTTGTGGGCGATCAGTTCCATGTGG
Source organism: Sulfurifustaceae bacterium (assembly GCA_041481225.1). Taxonomy (GTDB): domain Bacteria; phylum Pseudomonadota; class Gammaproteobacteria; order Acidiferrobacterales; family Sulfurifustaceae; genus Sulfuricaulis. Next base: position 15,639 of record JBGPBL010000045.1, read on the forward strand.
TGATTAATCGCCGCCATGCGCGTAAGACCGACAGCCGCCAGCGCAATCAGCAACGCAAGCACCAAAAGGAAACCCAGGGCGATGATGTATTTGGAATTGTGTCGAACCATAATCCTAACTGGGCGGTAATTCGCGCTCCCCCTGATTAGTCTTCCAACAACAATGCTTGCGCCCCGGAGCTTTATCTTCCTGGACACCGGCGATCGTCCCGGCAACGACTCTCGTAAAAACAGGATGTTATTCAAAAACTAGCAATTACCGTGCCCGTAGCCAGGAATCGGGGAACAGGCGGGAAATCAGGGAGTTATTGGCATGGACCAATTCTGAATAGAAAAGGCAAGGGCGGCTAGGCTGAGAAAACCGCCCTGTAACGACACTACCTATCGAAACTGGTCAGAAGATAAGGGGTACTGAAGGGGGGAACAAATCTACCAGCCTACCCTAGGCGTTATACACCAGGTTCACGAGGCTGAAGTAGGCATCCATCTCGACATCGCCAAAACTCAGGCCTGCCCCATTATCAGCGAGCCGCCGGATCTTGGCCGGAATGCGGTGTTGCTTGGTTTCGCCTGCCGTGGTGACGGTCAGGCCCAATTCCACGGAGGCATTGAAATACGGCAGTGCATCAGCCCGGCCTTCCACAAAGGCTCCGTTCAAACTGATATCCCGCACGGTGCAGACCAATACATGGGCCTGATAATTCAGCACGGCATCGATCAACACCGGTACTCTTTGACTATCTCGACGCTCATTCATATATACCCCCCTAAATGAAAAACCGCATACCGAATTACAGCAAAATCGGTTGCGCCCCTCCGCCACCAGTAATATCTGGCGAACTTATTGTTTTATAAAGACAGCTCGAAACAACCATAAAATACCCTTTCGCGTAATGGCTGTCGACGGCCTTTTATAAGCGGCCGTTAATGTTGAGGTTTTTGCCGAAACCCCATTCTTTACATGGCGCATTTCCATCCTTTCGCCCATGAAAACTTATTCTGGAACCAGCCAGGAGACCTCAGCCCGGCCCGCGTCACCCTGACGCAAAACCTCCAACAAACGAGGCACAAGCCCCTGGAGCGCCTCATCGAGCTGCCAGGGGGGATTCACCAGGATCATGCCGCAACCAGTCAACCGAAAGGTTGAATCCTCCGGGTATACACATAATTCGGTTAACAACATTTTCCGGATTCCGGTCCCGACTAATGCCCGATAGAATCGTTCCAGCGGTGGGCGGTCCTTGATCGGATACCAGATGACATACACGCCCGTCGCCCAACGCTCGTAGGCGCTGCGCAAACCCCGGACAACCTGCTCATACTCATCCGCGGCTTCATAGGACGGATCAAGCAGCACCAAGCCCCGTCGTTCCTTGGGCGGCAGGAACGCCTTGAGACCCGCATAGCCGTCCTGCGGGTACACGTGAACCTGGCGATCACCTGAAAACTCGCCCTTGAGTTGCGCGCACTCATCCGGCTGCAACTCAAGAAGCACCATCCGGTCCTGCGACCGCAGAAAAGACCGCGCAAGACGGGGCGATCCGGGATAGATACGGGGCAGGCTGTCCGCGCCCATTCCTGTATTCGCGGCCGAGACGGCCGAGAAATAATCGGCAAGTTCAGGAAATTCCGTGCGGCTTTTCCACAGGCGGTGAATCCCGTCGCGGAATTCTCCGGTCCTGCCGGCTGCCTCGCTGTCGAGGTTGTAGCGACCGGTACCGGCATGGGTATCGAAATAACAGAACGGGGTGTCTTTTTTGTGCAGCGACTTCAGGAGCAGCGAGAGCACGGCATGTTTGAAGACATCGGCAAAATTGCCGGCATGATAAATGTGGCGGTAATTCATAGAAGGTCAGGCAAACAGGCGACTATTTGCTGTCTTCCTTCAGCCAATATGCTGCCTTCTCGGCAAAATAAGTCAGAATGGCGTCCGCGCCGGCGCGCTTGATGCAGACCAGCGATTCCATCACGCCAGCGCGTTCATCGAGCCAGCCATTTTGCGCCGCCGCCATGAGCATGGCGTACTCACCACTGACCTGATAGACAAACGTCGGCACGCCAAACTGGTCTTTCACCTGGCGCACGATATCGAGATACGGCATGCCAGGCTTGACCATGACCATGTCCGCGCCTTCTTCGATGTCGAGCGCCACCTCACGCAGCGCCTCCCGGGAATTAGCTGGGTCCATTTGGTAACTGTACTTGTTCCCCTTGCCCAGATTCGTCGCGGACCCCACGGCATCGCGGAAGGGTCCATAAAAACCCGAGGCATACTTGGCGGAATAGGCGAGGATACGCGTATGGATATGTCCCACCTTTTCCAGGGCGTCGCGAATCGCGCCGATTCGCCCATCCATCATGTCCGAAGGAGCCACCACATCCGCGCCAGCCGCGGCGTGCGAGAGCGCCTGCTTGACCAGCACCGCCGTGGTTTCGTCGTTCAACACGTAACCGGTGCTATCGATAAGTCCGTCCTGACCGTGTGATGTATAAGGGTCGAGCGCAATGTCGGTAATGACACCCAGCTTGGGAAAATTTTTCTTGAGTTCGCGTACCGTGCGCGGCACAAGCCCCTTGGGGTTGTACGCTTCCTGCGCTTTGTTCGATTTTTTCTCCTGCGTCACCACGGGAAACAGGGCCATGGCCGGCACACCGAGCTTCAGCAGCGTCTCGGCATATTTAAGCAACCGGTCCACGGTCATGCGCTGGATTCCCGGCATGCTGGCGATGGCTTCGGTCCGGTTCTTGCCGTCAATGACAAAAACGGGCTGAATCAAATCATCGGCAGAGAGCCGGGTTTCACGCATCAACCGGCGCGAGAATTCATCACGCCGCATGCGCCGCATGCGGGTGCGCGGGAATCTGCCCTTTCCGGAATCGATGGTAGACATCAGCGCCACTCCTGAAACTGCTCCGGCACGAACGAAACAAAAGGGCCCGGACTAGGCCGAACCCTTGCTTAATACCTTAGTCCAATCCGACTTACTTGGTCTTTTTCGGTTTGGCGACAGTCTTCTTCGGCTTGGCCTTGGGCACTGCTTTCTTCACCACCTTTTTGGCAGAGGCCTTGGCCGGAGCCGCTTTGGCTTTGATTTTTTCCTTGGCCGCCGTCGCTGCTTTGGCTGCCTTGGCCTTGGCCATGGCAGTCGCTTTCGCGGTCTCGGCTTTGACTTTGGCCTTCTCCGCAGCCAACTTGGCCGTGGCCGCCTCAATCTTGCCCATGACATCCGCCAAGGGGCGGATCTGAGTCTCGATGATCTCGCAAGCGCTCTTGAAGATGGTGCTTACCGCACCGATACCACGGACAGTACGCAGCTTGCCCTGGGCCCTGTAATAGTGGGCCAGTGGTTGCGTCTGCTGCTGATAGACATTAAGGCGGTTAGCCACTGTCGCCTCATTATCGTCGCTGCGGTGCTGCAGCGAGCCGCCGCACTTGTCGCACTTTCCGGAGGTTTTCGGGGCAGAAAAATGAATATTGTAAATCGCCCCACAGGAACCACAGGTACGCCGGCCAGTCACGCGCTTCAACAGTACGTCGGTATCAACATCCACGAGCAGCGCCAGCTGCAACGGCTGGCCGAGGCGCGCCAGCATCGCGTCCAGAGACTGGGCCTGGGGGATATTTCGTGGAAAACCATCGAGAATGAACCCATTTTTGGCGTCGGGCTTGGACAGGCGAGCCTGGATCATGCCCAAAACAATGTCGTCCGAAACAAGCTGGCCACTGTTCATCGCGGACTTGGCCTTCTTTCCCAACTCGGAATTAGAGGCCACCTCGGCCCGCAATAAGTCGCCGGTGGATATCTGATGAATTTTGTACTTTTCAACCAGTAACTTAGCTTGTGTTCCCTTGCCGGAACCTGGCGCTCCCAGTAGCACGATTCTCATGGTTTTCTCGCTTTTGTAAGTTCTTGGTGAAGAGGGTCGAGTAGAAACTTCCTTAGTTTCGTGGTCGCGGCGCGTAAACTACAATTTTGCCTCCCTTTGCGTCAATGGCTTTTTCCAACCTATAAACAGACCCTATCGCCCGATTTAATCTTTCCGGTAAACCCAAGGGTAAAATTGGGTTAAGCTGCTCTCTGCCGACGCGCAAAATGCGGCAAATCCCACTTCGTTTACATACAAACCTGCGAATGACGGAAACCAAGATACCGGATTTCACGGACAATGAGCTGTGGATCATCCGCTCCACACTCACCCAGCGTTATGGGAAAGAGGCCAAATTTGAGCTGGCAGATGCCGAGTTGCGCCTCGACCCCGAGTCCCATACCTTGACGCTCTGCCCCACGGTCTTCTGGTCGGAGCGCGGCGCCAATTTTGTGCTGAACAAGGTCGGTGAAAGCGCTTATCGCTGTCTCTTCTACTATCGCGGCTTTGAACAGTATGGCACCGGGCGGGAAACCTATGATGATCTCGCGCAATGCGTAATCACGCTGCTGCAAGTACAGGCCGACCACGAACGGCAAAGAACCCAAACCGGAACGGCGGGCGCCAATGCTGATTCGCCGCATTCCCATTGACCGATTTCGATATCCACTTACCTACCTTATCCAGGGAAACTGACACATGCCCAAACCAAAAAATGCTTTTTATGCGCAATCCGGCGGTGTCACCGCCGTCATTAACGCCTCGGCTTGCGGTGTTCTCGAAACCGCACGCAAGTACAAAAGCAAGATCGGAAAAATATACGCCGGCCGCAACGGCATCATCGGCGCGCTTACCGAAGACCTGATTGACACCAGCAAGGAATCCGCCTCCGCCATCAAGGCGCTGCGTTACACCCCGTCAGGTGCTTTCGGTTCCTGCCGCTACAAGTTAAAAAGTCTCGAACAGAACAAGCGCGAGTACGAGCGCCTCATCGAAGTATTCAAGGCGCACAACATCGGTTACTTCTTCTATAACGGTGGTGGCGACTCGGCCGACACCTGCCTCAAGGTCTCGCAGCTGTCCGAAACCATGGGCTACCCGATCCAGGCGATCCATATCCCGAAGACCGTGGACAACGACCTGCCGATCACGGACAACTGCCCGGGCTTCGGCTCAGTGGCAAAATACATCGCCGTCTCCACCCGCGAGGCCTCGTTCGACGTAGCCTCGATGTGCAAGACCTCGACCAAGGTGTTCATCCTCGAAGTGATGGGCCGCCACGCCGGCTGGATCGCAGCCGCCGGTGGTCTCGCCTCCACTCAGGACTGCGAGATCCCTATCATTATTCTGTTCCCGGAAGTTACCTTCGACCGCACCAAATTCCTGGCCAAAGTCGACGAGAACGTGAAGAAATTCGGCTATTGCACCGTGGTGGTGTCGGAAGGTGTGAAGAGCGCGGACGGAAAATTCCTCGCTGATCAGGGCCTGAAGGATGCCTTCGGTCACGCCCAGCTTGGCGGCGTTGCCCCGGTCGTGGCCTCGGTCGTCAAGGATGGCCTCGGTTTCAAATATCACTGGGGTGTCGCGGATTATCTCCAGCGTGCCGCGCGTCACATCGCTTCCAAGTCCGACGTGGACCAGGCCTATGCCATGGGCAAGGCGGCCGTGGAACTGGCCGCGAAAGGTCAGAACTCCGTGATGCCCACGGTCGTGCGCGTTTCCAACAAACCTTATAAGTGGAGAGTCGGTGTCGCCCAGCTCAGTAAGGTAGCGAATGTCGAGAAGATGATGCCCAAGGATTTCATTACCGCCGATGGCTTTGGCATCACCGCCAAGTGCCGCGCGTATCTTGAACCGCTGATTCAGGGCGAGGATTACCCGCCGTATAAGAACGGCATGCCGCAATACGTGCGTCTCAAGAACGCGCCGGTAAAGAAAAAACTCAAGGGCGAGTTCAAACCTTAAAGGAATTTTAACCCGCAAAGACGCTAAGAACTGATTCATCAAATTTACTTTAGGAATGCTTTTCTTTGCACGCTTCGCACCGTTGCCGTGATTTTGTCAGGCCCCCATGACACTGGAAAAAGCAAAAGAATTGCTAGCGGTGCAGGCAGATTTCGGCGGGTTTTATAACGCCAATTCCGCCAAACTGATTCTTTCCGAGGTCAGCCGCGAGCACGGGCAGGGGGCCGTGGATCAGCTGATCCGCGATCTGCAACTGGACCGGATTTTCGGTTTCGAACCGGGCTCGCATTTTGACGGCGGCCTGGTCATGAAGAAATAAATTGGCCGGCGCGTGGCACGCGCTTGATTTTGATTTGGATCAACGAGGGCAGCAACCCAAATCGGTTAACGTTGTCTTTTTTTGTAAACAGGGCGTACCCCCGCGCCTGCCTTCGGGCAGCACGGTGTCATCAACCATATAAAGAGAAGAGGAAACGAGCATGTCTGAAAGCATCATTTTCGCGCTTGCCTGTGCCGCGGCCGCCATCGTCTATGGCGTCGTGTCCATTAAATGGGTTCTGGGCAAACCCGCCGGCAACGAGCGCATGCGTGAGATCGCGCAAGCGATCCAGGAAGGTGCCTCGGCCTATCTCAACCGCCAGTACCGCACGATCAGTTACGTCGGTAGCGTGCTGTATGTGCTGATCTGGTGGAAGCTCGATCACTTCTCCACGAGCGCCCTGACCGCCAATGGTTTTGCGCTTGGCGCCATGCTGTCGGCCGCGGCTGGATACATCGGCATGAACATCTCGGTGCGCGCCAACGTGCGCACAGCAGAGGCCGCGCGCGCAGGACTTAACGCCGCGCTGCAACTGGCCTTCCGCAGCGGCGCCATCACCGGCATGCTGGTGGTAGGCCTCGGTCTCCTCGGTGTCGCCGGCTATTATGCCCTGCTGTCTTACCTCACACCGGCCGGCGAAGAAGTCAGCCTCGCCCCGCTCGTGGGCCTGGGCTTTGGCGGTTCGCTCATTTCCATCTTCGCGCGTTTGGGCGGCGGCATCTTCACCAAAGGTGCCGACGTGGGCGCGGATCTCGTGGGCAAGGTCGAAGC
>JBGPBL010000046.1:0-22390 GCA_041481225.1 Sulfurifustaceae bacterium
CCACGCTGACCTTCAAGGGAAAAAAATTAGTCTCGGAGTAAACGAGGCGTCGCGGCGTCAGGAAGCGAGATCGATCTTCTTCCAGACGCAGCGACCACCGCTTTTCTTTTCGATCTCGTCCAGCCATGCCTGATGCGCGGCGAGTTCTTCCGCGTTCGCCATAATCACCGGCAGCTTCGGCCGGTTCGGGTCGAGGCGGCGGATATCCGACGGCGCAACAGAAGAAGTGGCGGACGGCAGCGAGCCGTGGCTATCTTCGAACAGGCCGGTCTGGCCACCGGTCATGGCCAGGTACACATCCGCGAGAATCTCGGCGTCGAGTAGCGCCCCGTGCAACGTGCGATGGCTGTTATCCACGCTGTAATGCCGGCATAGCGAATCGAGATCGTTCTTCTGGCCTGGGCGCATGCGGCGCGCGAGCTTGAGCGTATCCACGACCGTGCAGAAATCCTCGATGCGCAGCGGCGCCTTGCCTTTCACCATCAGGGAAAGTTCGTGATTGAGGAAGCCAACGTCGAATGGGGCGTTGTGGATGACCAGCTCCGCGCCCTTGATGAATTCGAGAAAATCCATGGCGATATCGACGAACCTCGGCTTACCCGCGACCATCTCGTTCGTGATGCCGTGCACCTCCATCGCCCCGGCGTCGATGTCACGCCCGGGATTGATGTATTGCTGGTAGCGGTTATTGCTCGGCCGCCGGTTCACCATCTCCACACAGCCGATTTCAATGATACGGTGGCCCTCGGAAGGTTCGAGGCCGGTGGTTTCAGTGTCGAGGATGATCTGGCGCATGGGTGGTCATTATACGCATTGTTTTATTTGTGTCGCCTGCAGCGACAATGAGAATCTACTTGTGGGTCAGCCACCCACAAGTGTGCCTCGTGGAAGGCGGCACATTCCATCACGCCAACATCTCCTCAATCGCCAAGTTCGCCAGTTCATCCGCCCGCTCGTTCTCCGGATGTCCGCTGTGCCCCTTGATCCATTTCCAGTGAATATGGTGCTTGTGCGCGGCTTCATCCAGGCGCTGCCACAAATCCTGATTCTTGACCGGCTTTTTGTCTGCGGTTTTCCAACCGCGGCGTTTCCAGTTTTCAATCCACTCGGTAATGCCTTTGCGCACGTATTGTGAATCCGTCGTGAGCGTGATGTCGCACGGACGCTTAAGCGCTTCGAGCGCACAGATGGCGGCCATCAATTCCATGCGGTTGTTAGTGGTCTCGCGCACCGCGCCGTGGAGTTCTTTTTCGTGATCGTCCTTGCGCAGGATCGCACCCCAACCACCGGGGCCGGGATTGCCGCGACAGGCGCCATCGGTAAAGATCGTGACTTTATCCAACGCCGTGCCGGAATGGTCGCGTGTCACAGCGAGTTACGACTGTTTCGCGCGCCGATGAAACGGAACGACTATGCCGCGCGCGGCCGGCTCTGCCGCCGCCCTGAGGAAATTTTTTTTGGTTTTCCACGAAAGCGGCAGGGGCGTGACACCGAACACGCGCTTCTTGGCCACCACGAGATACACCGCCGCTGTCATCGGCCACCAGCGGTCGCCCATCTTGTCGAGGAAATGCAGCCGTTCCATAAAACTCTCTTTTTGCAGCGGCGGGCGATAATAAAACAGGCTGCCGTGCGTGGTTTCAAAATCGAGCAGCGCGAGCCAATCCTTGATGCGTGCGAGGCGGAAGAATTTACCGCACCACGGCGCGGCACGGGGGCGGCGCGCGATGAGTCGGCGGAATCCCCACAGACTGAGCGGGTTAAACCCGAGGATGACCACATGGCCTTCCGGGCGCAACACGCGGCTGACTTCGCGCAGGACTTGATGGGGATCCTCGCAAAAATCGAGCGTGTGCGGCAGCAACATGACATCCATGCTCTTGCTGTCGAACGGCAGTTCTTCGGGGTGCGCGCGCACTACGCACGCACCGGGTTCACCCAGGCCATCGGCCAGGATGCGTGTGGGGGCAATACAGGAATCCATCAGGTCGAGCTGACCGATACGGCCCAGTTGCGCCGCGACGGTGCCATACAAATGCGGAAATACGCTACGCAGGCGGTTGGCTTCGTGCGCCTGCAATGATCGCCCCAGCGGCGAATCGAACCATGCGCACAGTTGCCGCCGCAACGTGGCGCAGGAATCTTCCTCTCTCATTGACGTGTTCCTTCCGTCATCTCACACTGGGCACCATGACACCTGTTTTACACGTCTGCGCCTTTGAGGACAACTACATCTGGCTGATCCGCGGCCAATCCGCCGATCGCGTCGCCATCGTGGACCCGGGCGATGCCGAGCCGGTGCTGGCCGCGCTGGAAAAACAACGCCTCACGCCGGTGGCCATCCTTTGCACCCATCACCATCATGACCATGTCGGCGGCACGGAGGATATTCTCCGGCATTACCCCCTGTCAGTTTATGGGCCGGCGCGCGAACGCATCCCATCGATCACACGCCAACTCAAGGAAGGCGACCGTGTTTCGTTGGCGGAGCTCGGTGTCGCGTTTGATGTGCTCGACGTGCCTGGTCATACCGCCGGCCACATTGCCTATCATGGGGCAGGCATGCTGTTCTGCGGCGATACGCTGTTTTCCGCCGGTTGCGGCCGCCTCTTCGAAGGTACGGCAGAACAGATGTACACCTCGCTTTCCCGGCTCGCTGCCCTACCTGAAAAAACTGAGGTTTATTGCGCCCACGAATACACCTCCTCCAACCTGCGCTTTGCCCTGACGGTTGAACCGGGAAACAACGATATTCGTGCACACATTGAGAAAACGCAGGCCTTGAAAGCGCTACATACCCCCTCCCTCCCCTCGACTATTGGCCTTGAACGGCACATCAATCCTTTCCTGCGTACCGGGCAGACGGCCGTGCGCGAGGCGGTTATTTCTCATGTTGGGCGGCCTCTGACGGGTGAGATCGAGGTGTTTGCCGAATTGCGCCGATGGAAGGACAGTTTCAGGGGATAAGCGGTAACAAAAACCATCCCTCCGTGGCTAAAAATCTGGTACAAGATGCCGCTCTTAAAGTATCAGGATAGTGCTGAATTTATTTGGATTTTTCCCTTTAAAAGGTTGACGCTAGTGCTTCTTCTTCCTAGTATTAATTAACATGAATTGGCGAAAAACCAATGTGGTGGTTTTATCTGTTTTTCTGCTCCTGGCGATCGCCGGGTGTGCTTCCACTACCCCTAAAACTGCTCAAAATCAGACAGAAACAGCGCCGGCTACGGTAACGCCGCCAGCAACTGCCTCCGTGGTTAGCATTGGCAACGAAACCTCCGTGCTGGCTGATGCAACCCGGCTTAAAACCGACAACTTAGATCAGGCAAAAAAGGATTTTCCTGATCTTTGGGCCAGAATTCGTGCGGGTTACGCCATAAAGAGCCTCGATTCCCCGCAGGTTGATAAAGAAATCCAGTGGTTCGTCAATAACCCGGAATACATGCAAAGGATGATGGAGCGCGCCCGGCTCTATCTCTATTACATCGTCGAAGAAGTCGAAAAACGCGGCATGCCGATGGAAATCGCGCTGCTGCCGGCCATTGAAAGCGCCTATAAGCCCCACGCCTACTCCCGCGCCCGCGCGGTGGGGCTGTGGCAGTTCATGCCCGCCACCGGGCGTCTGTACGGATTAAAGGCAAACTGGTGGTACGACGGCCGGCGTGATGTCCAGGAATCCACGCGGGCGGCGCTGGATTACCTGGAAAAACTGTACACCGAATTCGATGGCGACTGGCACCTCGCACTGGCGGCCTACAATGCCGGCGAGGGCAAGGTGGCGCGCATGATGCAATACAATGAGCGCAAAGGTAAATCCACCGATTACCAGTATCTCAAGCTCAAACGCGAAACCATGCACTACGTGCCTAAGCTCATGGCCATGGCAAGCATCGTCGCGGACCCGGCGAAATACGGCGTCCAACTCGCCAAGATACCCAACGAACCGTACTTCACGCGCGTCGAGACCGGTTCCCAGATCGACCTGGGTGTCGTGGCGAAACTCGTGGACCTGCCGGTCGATGACCTGCATGACATTAACCCCGAATACACCCGCTGGGCGACGGACCCGAATGGCCCGCACCACCTGCTGGTACCCGTGGACAAGAAGGCGGCCCTGATCGAGGGTCTGAACAAGCTGCCGGAAAACGAAAGAATCCAGTGGGCACACCACTCTGTCCGGCGCGGCGATACCATGAATAAAATCGCGCGCGAGTTTGGCGTCGGTATCGAGGTCATCCGTACCTCCAACAACCTGAACAGCAATCTCCTGCGCATCAACCAGGACTTGATGATCCCTATCTCCTCGCGCACGATGGTACCGACAGTGGTACACGCGGCGTATCACGCACCGGCCGCAGGATCGAAGGATGAGCCCATCATCCATCGTGTGCGTTCAGGCGATACGCTGTCGAGCATTGCCCGTCGCTACAATGTGCTGGTGCGTCAAGTGGCGCAGTGGAACCTGATACAGTTGGATGACGTGCTGCGCCGGGGACAGAAGCTGAAAATCTGGACCAGCGGCGGGCCGACGGCCTTGATCGAGTCAGCTGTTCCCAGCAGCTAGTTTAAAATCCCTTTAGAGTTCTTTCTCGTCGAGCAAGTGGCAGCATGCCACATGCGTCGCATTGAGACGTGTCGCGTTCGGATAATGCACACGGCAGACCGCCATGGCCTGCGGACAACGGGGATGAAAATGACAACCGGAGGGCGGATTGCTCGGGGACGGGATATCGCCCTGAAGGCGAATCACGGTGCGTTGCTTTTTAGGCTCGATGCTAGGCACGGCCGACAGTAGCGCTTGCGTGTAGGGATGTTTCGGGCCCGCCAGAATTTCATCCACCTTTCCGGTTTCGACAATGCGGCCGAGATACATGACCGCTACCTCGTGCGCCAGATATTCCACGACCGAAAGATTGTGGGTGATAAAAAGATAACTCAACGACAGTTCATCCTGCAGGCCCTTGAGCAGATTAAGCACCTGCGCCTGCACCGACACATCGAGCGCGCTCGTCGGCTCATCGCAGACAATCAGCCTGGGCTCAACCGCTAAGGCACGGGCAATGCTGATGCGCTGGCGTTGGCCACCGGAGAATTCATGCGGGTAGCGGTGGCGGGCATCCGGCGCCAGCCCCACGTGCTGTAGTAACCCGGAAACTTTATCCTGTCGCACGGATCGGCTGGCGTTGATCCCCTGGGCACGTATGCCTTCCTCCAGAATCTCGCCGACCAGCATGCGTGGGTCGAGCGAGGCGTAGGGGTCCTGGAAAATGATCTGGAAGTGACGCCGCAGCGACCGCAGCTCGCTGGCCGGCACCTGCGTCAGCTCACGGCCTGCGTACGCCACGCTCCCGGCGGTAGGCGGCACCAATTGAAGAATTCCCTTGCCCACGGTGGTTTTGCCACACCCAGACTCTCCTACGAGCGCCAGCGTGCGGCCACGTGCGATCTCCAGGGAAACACCATCCACCGCCTTGACTTGGCCCACTACACGCCGAAAGACGCCGCGGTGAATCGGGAAATACACCTTGAGGTCTTTCACCCGAAGCAGCATATCGCCCGATTTATCCGCCATGACCGCCTTGCCGGTCTTGGCGGCCTTCCTCGCGGGAGATACCTTGCGCGCAAACGGGCTTGGAGAAACAGCCGGGTCATACAGGTGGCAGCGCACGCCACGGCCCTTCTGCTCGGTCCAGGATGGCGCTTGCTGCAGGCAGCGGTCCCATGCCTGGTCACAGCGCGCCGCAAACCGGCAGCCCTGAAACTCCTGCAACAGCGACGGCACACTGCCGGCAATCACCTCCAGCGCCGCGCCGCGCCGCGGACGGCCCGGGATGGAACGGAAGAGTTTACGCGTATACGGGTGCTGCGGATCGGAAAAAAACTTCGCCCGTGACGCAGACTCGACGATCTGGCCAGCGTACATAACGGCAACCCGGTCCGCGGTTTCTGCCACCACACCCAGATCGTGGGTAATCAGCAGGATGGCCATGCCGGTATTCTTCTGAATCTCTTTAAGCAGCGCCAGAATCTGGGCCTGGATGGTCACATCGAGCGCCGTGGTCGGCTCGTCGGCAATCAGTAGATCCGGCTGAGCCGCCAGGGCGATGGCGATCATGATGCGCTGCTTCATACCGCCCGAAAGCTGATGCGGGTATTCGTCATAGCGGCGGTCGGCGTCGGCAATGCCGACCGCCGTGAGTAGCTCAGATACCCGTGCCACACGTTGCGACCGGGAAAGGTTGTTCCGATCCGGCAACGTCTCACTGATCTGATCGCCGATCGTCAGCACCGGGTTGAGCGAGGTCTGCGGCTCCTGGAAAATCATGGCGATGCGACGCCCACGGATGCGGCGCATCTCGCGTTCCGGCAACGCCAGGATATCTTGATCGTTTAACCACACCTGTCCGGCCACAATCCGGCCCGACGGCATTGGGACAAGTTGGAGCAAAGACAGGGCGGAAATGGACTTGCCACAGCCCGACTCCCCCAGCAGGGCCAGCGTCTCGCCGCGACCGATCTCGAAATCGATGCCGTCGACGGCGCGCGCCGTACCCTCCGGGGTATCGAACCAGGTTTTCAGATCCCTGACCCGTAGCAACGCCTTGTCGGGTGTCTTGCTCATTATTTTCTCAACCTCGGATCGAATGCATCGCGCACGGCATCGGAGAAAAGGTTCGCCGACAGCACGAGGCCAAACATGAACACAAAGGCGGAAGCTAGACTCCACCACACGATGGGCTCGCGCGCCATTTCCAGACGCGCCCCGTTGATCATGTTGCCCCAGCTTTCCATGGTCGGGTCCACGCCGACGCCTACATAGGAAAGTACGGCCTCAGCAAGCACGAGTCCGCTGAAATCGAGCACCACGGTGATCAGAATGATGTGCATGACATTGGGCAGGATATGGCGCGCCATGATGGAAATATGGCTGGCACCCAAGGCACGTGCTGCCTGAATGTAGTCTACTTCACGCAGTTTGAGCGTCTCTCCGCGCAACAAACGGCACAGGCTGGTCCAGCTGGTGACGCCCAAGATCAGGCATAGCCACAACAATCGCCAATCAGCAGGCGCAAGAGAGTTGTCGAATCTTTCTGAATGATTAGCCATGTATACCTGAAGACTCAGGATTGCAGCAGCGATTAGCAACACGCCGGGGATGGAACTCAAAGTCGTATAGAAATACTGGATGACGTCATCTACCCAGCCACGGAAATAGCCGGCCATGATGCCGAACAGGACGGCGAACGGCAACGCGACGAGGGTGGTGAGCGTGCCGATCACCAGACCCGTGCGGATGCTTTTCAGCGACTTGAAAAAGACGTCCTGCCCGACCTGATCGGTACCAAGGATGTGGTAGTACGAGGAAAGGATGATGGCGTTCACGGCCAAGACGATCAACACCCCAACCGCCGCCAATATCGTGCGCCAGGGAACAAGGCTCTCACCACACCAAAATCGGCGTGCTGACAGCGCTAGCGATTCTTCGCGCTTGCGCCATGCAAATAGAAAAGTAATGACTACTAGTAGGCACAGCACCAACCCTGAAAGCGTAGCCCACAGGGTATGTCGCACAATATCCGCGAGGCGCCCATCAAGTCCCTCGAGATGCGCCCCACCGAACTGCAGACGCGGGTATTCCCGTGTGCGCCGACCATCCGGATATTCGACCGTCTCCATGGTATAGGCCTGCGCGGCGAACGGCGCGGAATAGGTTCGTTCGACACGCACGCGAAGCGGCGTGGCGACATAGTCGAGCAGGCTCATGACCTCGCCGGAGTACGCGTTTGGCGCGGTGCCCTGTCCATTCTGCATGAGGCGAAAATGGACCGAATCCATGAGGCCGATGGTCACGTAAGCAAGCAGCACGACGAGCGCGGCCATCGCCATCGGCCGTCGTGCCACCTGGCGCCAGGGCGCGCTCAGGTGGGCATGGTGTGATGCATAGACGCCAAAACCGATCACCGCCACCAGCAGCACGTAAATCAGGATATCCGTGGTCAGAAAAACCGGCTGGAAGTTCATGGGTCGCTAGCTCAATCGTACGCGCGGATCGACCAGCGTGTAGGCGATATCCGTGAATATAAGACCCACGATGTACAACACGGAACCCAGAAAAACCATGGCGCGTACGATGGCAAAATCCTGCGAGTTGATGGCGTCAATCGTGTAGCTGCCAAGGCCCGGGATACCGAAGAACGACTCCATGATCAGGCTGCCGGTGAACAACAGTGGGATTACCACGACCACGCCGGTCAGGATGGGAATCATGGCATTCTTGAGCACATGGCGGAACAGGACACGCAACTCCGACAGTCCCTTGGCCCGTGCCGTACGCACGTAGTCTTTGCCGATCTCCTCGATGAAAAAGGCCCGATACAGCCGCGTGCTCGAACCGATACCACTGATCACGCCGACCAGCACCGGAAGAATAAGAAATTTGATGGCATCCAGGCCAGTGTCGTAGCCGGATATCGGTGTCAGGCGCAACAACATGCTGACCAGGAATTGTCCGCCGATCACGTAAAACAGAGTCGAAATCGACATCATGATCACGCACGCCACGACCCCCACGGTATCGAGATACGTGCCACGGAAGAAAACAAGCAGCAGTGCAAAGGTGAGATGGACGAAAATGCCGACCAGGAATATCGGCAGCGCAATGGCAAGACTTGGCCACATACGGTGGCCGATGTCATAACGGATATCGCGCCCGTCATCCGAACGACCAAAATCAAAGGCGAACAATTTAACGGAGTGCCTGAAGAATATGGTTTCTGTCAGCTTCGCGCCGCCTTGGGCCGATTTGTTATAAACCAGGGGTTTGTCATAGCCGTGATCCTGTTTCCATTTAACAATGGCTTCGGGGGTGACGCGCTTGACGCCGAGATGGATGCGCGCCATGTCATCCGGGCTGTTGACGAAAAAGAACAGCGTGAAGGTGATCAGGTTCACGCCGACCAGGATCGGAATGGCATACAGCAGCCGGCGCACGATATAGGCGATCATCGGCTGATTCGCTCCGATGCGCTGGCGAGAACGACCTGCCGTCGCTTCATCGCCGTACCTCTCTTTCACGTTTGCGGTAGACCAACACGGCCGGCACCGCACTGACAACAAGCACACCCAGCACTACCAGCATCGGCCACAGCAGCGGGCGGTTCCAGGCCACGCGCAATTGGGCGCGCTGGGGGGCATCCAGACGGTAATACTTCAATGTGTTGTTCGCCATGTGATTCGGTTTGGCGTTGTGCACCCAGGAATGCTGCAACAGAAATTGTTTGGGGTTCACCCCCCAGGCCCAGGGGGCATCGCGGCGCGCCATATCGACCATCTGGTCGATAATTGCCGCACGTTCGGGCGTGTTGTCCATGTTCTTCATGCGCTCGAACAGACGGTTGAATTCCGGATTGTCGTAGTTGGAGGCATTCTCTCCATCATTGCCCACTTTCCTGTTTGGGCCGTACAGCAGAAACAGGAAATTTTCCGGGTCGGGATAATCCGCGTTCCACCCCCAGACATACATCTGCGCATCGCCCTTGCGCATCTTTTCCTGAAAGCGGTTATAGTCGGTCGCGCGTACTACCAGCTGGATGTTGAGCTTCTGCAACTGCTTGCGCATCCAGTCCAACTGGGCCTTTTCCTCAGGACCGGTGGCCGCTGTTTCAAAGTAAAGCGTGAGCGGCTTCCCGGTCGCGACGTCGACGCCATCCGGGTAACCCGCCTCCGCCAGCAGCTGGCGGGCATACTCCACGGATTTGCGTTGCGGCTTGCCATCCGCCCAGTCGTACACATAGGGATTGATGCCGGCGCGCCCCTCACGATATCCGAATATGCCCGGTGCCAAAGGCCCCTGCGCGGCAATGCCGCGGCCGTTACGGAATATGGATATCTGTTCCTCATAATCGACGACGATGGAAACTGCCAGGCGCAGTTTGCGTGCACGCTCCGTGTAGCCGCCGACCACGGGGTCGAGCATGTTAAAACCGAGGTAATAGGTTGAGGCCGCCACACTGGTCAGCAGTTGTATGCCCTTCTCCTTCATGGTGTCGCTCACTTCCGTGTCGCCCGTCCCGGTGAAACGGACCGCCTGATCGAACGACTCCGCCAAGACACCCGATTGGTCATAGTAACCTTGAATAAACTTGTTCCAATACGGAATGTTTTCCTTCTCCAGACTGAACACGACCTTGTCGATGAAAGGCAGACGCTTGCCGGCATCGGCCAGAAGGCCGGCTGCGCGATCTCCGGCCTCGCCTTCGCCAGGATAAAGCTCTTCGTGATAATTGGGATTGCGCTCCAGCACCATCTGCCGGTTCGGGTTATTGACCGTGAGCATGTAGGCCCCGCTGCCGACCGGATACCAGTCGAGCGTGAGATTCTTGGCAGCCATGCCCGGCTGTGAAAAAAACCGGTCGGCTTCCGGCGGCATGGGCGCAAAGAACGGCATCGCCATCCAATACAGGAGCTGCGGATATTTTCCGTGGATCTTTACGCGATAGGTATACCGATCAACTTCTTCCGCGCCTGCGAGCGGGTATTTCGTGAGGTCGAGATAAACCCCCTGCTCGCGCCCACCGGATATCTCATCGTAGGCCTTCTTCAGCGTCACGGCATAATCCTTGAGGCCCACGATGTAGTCGTTCATGACGCCCTGAATGGGCGCATGCAGCTTGGGATGAGCCAGACGCTTGATCTGGTAAACGTAGTCGGCGGCCGTCAGCTCGCGTGTTCCGGTCTTGGCGAAGTCACCGATCGTGTAAATTCCGGACAGCTCCTGCTCACTCAGGTGGTGGTAGAGATAATGGTTGGATTCATCCCGCGCGAACGCCGGGTGCGGTTGGTAGAAAATACCCGGGCGGATATGAACCTCGTAGAGGCTGTAAGCAATGGCGGTCGCCGGCGCCGTGGGCGGCAGGTGCCGGCCCTGCCTGTCGAGATACTCGGGCCTGGGTACAGTCACCGCCGTCAACGGCACCAGCGCATAGGGACGTTTTAAGTAGTGATATTGAAATGGCGGCTCGTAGATCTGGGCGATGATCTCGTATTCATTGGAAGCGTAGGCGCGCGCCGGGTCGAACGTTTTGTGGCGTTCACGAAAGGCCGAATACAAAATATTCTCCGCGTCGTCGGCCGCAGGATAGGGATTGTTCCATGCGGCCGAAACAACGGCGGAGCAAAGGGCGAATAGGAAAAATAGGACGGTTCGGATCGCCTGCCTGCGTTTCATGTTTCCTGATCCGATCTCCAACCCGGCTGCTGCATCGACGTTACCCGCCCTGTGCCTGCTCGCACGGTAATATAGCAAATTCCCCTTCCCGCAGACGCGAATTTTCGATACTGTAGCGCCTGTTTTATCCGGTCGCCTTGGCGACACCTCGCGGCCGGTAACGCATACCAAAAATATTACATCTGTTGGAGATTGCTTTATGGGATTCCTGGCGGGTAAACGTGCGCTGATTGTGGGCGTGGCCGGTGATCGGTCCATTGCCTGGGGCATTGCCAAGGCCATGCACCGGGAGGGCGCTGAAATCGCCTACACCTATCAGAACGATAAACTGAAGGAACGGGTGGCGAAGCTCGCGGCGCAGACCGAATCGGACATTCTCATCCCCTGTGACGTATCCAGCGACGAGCAGATCGATGCCGTGTTCGGCCACTTGGATGATTTTTGGGACGGGCTCGACATTATCGTGCACTCAGTCGCGTTTGCACTGCGCGAACAACTGTCCGGTAACTTCGCGGAAGTTACGACACGCGAGGGATTCCGCATCGCGCATGAGATCAGCTCCTACAGCCTGACCGCGCTGGCCAAGGCTGGAAAGCCCATGATGCAGGGCCGCCAGGGCGCATTGCTCACGCTGTCCTATATCGGCGCGGAACGTTCGGTGCCCAACTACAACGTGATGGGTCTCGCCAAAGCGAGCCTGGAAGCCAATGTGCGCTACCTGGCGCAGGCCTTGGGTCCGGAAAACATCCGCGTCAACGCGATCTCCGCCGGGCCAATCCGTACGCTGGCCGCGGCCGGCATCACCGACTTCAAGAAACTCCTCGACTACAACGACAAGATGGCGCCGCTGGGACGCGGGGTCACCATCGACGAGGTGGGTAACGTGGCGGCTTTTCTGTGCTCGGACCTCGCCAGTGGCATTACCGGCGAGATCACCTACGTGGACGGTGGTTTCAACACCGTGGCCATCGGACTGGACTACGGCAAACTGCTCGAGTAAATCCGGCTTCAGAACTGGTCGGAATAAATCTTGATATCTGCTTTCTGTCTCAGGCCGACGCGGTAATTGGCGTAGTAGTCAGCACCGCGGCGCACGCTGAGCAACCGCTTGGCCTTTTCCTCGGTTGCCGCGTCCGCCTTCTTGTCCGAAGGATCGCGCACCTGCTTCAGTGCAATAACAGCGAACCCCTGGCTGCTCATATCGACCACATCATAAACCGGTTTGTCCGCCGCGGGGCGCGGGGCGCGGAAGTCAGCGTCCACGATGCGCCGATCCACGCCGGCTATTTGTTCGCGTGAGACCGCTTTGGCCGGCTGATATTTCACGCCGTGTTTTTTGGCCAGCTGTTCCAGCGATGCGCCGGCGCGCAATTGTTGTAGCCAGGCACTGCCCATTTCACGTGCCTTCTCGATCGACTGCTGTTGTTTGAGCAGGCGTTCGATCTGCGGACTTACTTCGGTCAAGGGCTTGCGGCCGGCGGGTCGGTGCTCCGTCACGTGTACGGCTACCAGCGTATCGCCGCTGGCCTCAATCGTGTCGCTGTTGCGCACCTGGCTTACCACATCGGGCTCAAAGGCCGCCTCTGCCACCTTCACGCTGGCGGCGATTCCCGAACCGCCAGTACGCGTAAACCAGTCACTCTTCTCAACCGTCAACCCCAGGGCGTTGGCCGCGGGAGCAAGGCTGTCCGGCTGTTCATAAACCAGGTTGCGAAATTTCTCTGACACCTCGAAAAATCTGTCCTCGGCCTTGTGTCGGCGCACGATCTCCGTCAGTTCCTTGCGCACTGCCGCAAAAGGCTTGCGTTTCTCCGGCGTCAACGCGGTCAGCTTCACCAGGTGATAGCCAAAGGTGCTGCGCACGGGTTTGCTGATTTCGCCGGGCTTCAGGGCATAAATGGCGGCCTCCAGTTCCTTCGGCAACATCCCGCGCCGGACTTCACCGAGATCGCCACCCTTCGCTGCCGTGGTGTCATCGCCTGAATACTTTTTCGCAAGGCCGGCAAAATCCGCGCCTTGGTGTGCCCGTTTTTCAACCTCTTCGACTTTCGTCAGCGCCTGCTTGGCCGCTTCCTCCGCGGCCTGTGCCGGCAAGGGGATCAGCACGTGGCTGGCACGGCGCTTCTCCGGGATCACATAGTGACTTGCCTCGTCGGCATAGGCCTTGCGCAGGTCATCCTCGGTCGGCTGGAAGTTTTTATTCAGGTCTGCGGCGGACAGGCGCACGTAATTGACACGGACTTGTTCGGGGGTCTGGAACATGTCGGCGTGGGACGAATAATACTCTTCGATATCCTTCTGACTGACGCCGTCTTTCGCCGCCAAGGTGTCGGGATTGATCACCGCGTATGCCACGTCCCGCTCCTGGCGCATCAAACGCGTAACGCCGGCGACATCGGCCTGGGTCACTATCACGCTATTGCTCAATCCATTTTGTATCTGCCCGGTGAGATTCTCATCGCGCAGGCGCGCCTCGAACTCCTGCGGGCTCATGCCCTCACGCCGCAGCATTGCCTCGTAGAGCGGCGGATCGAAACGCCCATCGCGCTGGAAGTACGGCAGTTCGCGGATCAACTGGGCCAGCCGGGCGTCGCTGACGCGATAACGATTGTCCTCCACATCCCTCAAGAGCAGCGACTTGTCGATCAAACTGTCCAGAATGGTGGTTTTGAATGGGCGGCTATCGAACGTTTTGGGGTCCACCCGGCCGCGCAACTGGTCCAACATGCGCCGGTACGTCAACTGGCTGATATCCTGGCCGTTGACCTTGGCAACGTTGATCTTTTCCCCTTTATCGAAGTAGGAATTTATTCCCCACAGTATGAAAGGAATACCGATTAGCATCAGGATGACGGTGGCAAAGATGCCTTGGGTCTTTTCGCGGATGGTAGAAAGCATCGGACGTTTCTATTTAAACAATGAACAGAATTAACAGGATTAAATCACAAATAATAGTTCTGTCTATGCTGGAAAAATAAAAAGGGCGAGGATAACTCCTCGCCCGGGATAATTTGTGGCGGAGCGGACGGGACTCGAACCCGCGACCCCCGGCGTGACAGGCCGGTATTCTAACCAACTGAACTACCGCTCCAGGTCTCCTTGGTGGGTGCTGAGGGGCTCGAACCCCCGACATTCGCCTTGTAAGGGCGACGCTCTACCAACTGAGCTAAGCACCCGGAAGGTGCAACGGCACCTCCGAGGGCCGGCTAGTTTAAGGCATCTTTCAGACCTTTGCCAGACTTGAATTTGGGTGTCTTGGACGCGGGAATGGCGATGGATTCACCGGTACGCGGGTTACGGCCGGTGCGGGCGGCCCGGCTGCTTACCGTGAAAGTGCCAAAACCGGAGAGCGTGACGGAATCACCACTGCGCAACGAGCCGATGATGATATCCAGTACGGACTCCACGGCGCGCGTGGCGGACGCCTTGTTGAGTTCGGTGGATTCAGCAACTTTATCGATGAGATCGGTTTTATTCACGTTGATATCCCCTTGCAGGTCAATGTTGGTGGACAGGATTCCCGATGAAACCATTGCCGAGACTCAAACCATACACCCGGAAAACCAAGGTGCATTGAAAGTTATATACAAGTGGGGTGGGCTCCTTGTCAAGGACAGACAGACACACCACGGAGCATTTGGCTCCATGGAGAGCACTGCCAACAGGGGGTGCGGCGGCAAGACAGCATGACACTCAGGCGGCGCAAGGCACCGCCTGAGTGTCAGTTTTAGTGGGTCGTAATCGGATTGACGACGACGGGCTTATCCGATGCCGCCGCCGCGGCTTCCGCCGCGGCCTTGGCTTCGTCGATTGGTTCCGGCATCCGCTCAAGCGCGGCTTCCAGCACCTGATCTACCCAGCGCACCGGCCGGATGTCGAGGCTCTCGCGTATGTTCTTCGGGATCTCCGTCAGGTCCTTGCGATTCTCTTCCGGGATCAGCACTATTTTGACGTTACCACGGTGAGCCGCAAGCAACTTCTCCTTGAGGCCGCCGATGGGCAACACCTCTCCACGGAGCGTAATCTCGCCAGTCATGGCGACATCCGCACGTACCGGAATCTTGGTCAGCGCGGAAACCATGGCCGTGCACATGGCGACACCGGCACTGGGCCCGTCTTTGGGCGTCGCGCCCTCCGGGACATGCACGTGAAAATCATGCTTCTGGTAAAAATCCGACGCCAGGCCGAGCTGATTGGCACGAGCACGTACCACACTCATGGCGGCCTGGATCGACTCCTGCATGACGTCGCCGAGCTTGCCGGTGATGGTGAGCTTGCCCTTGCCCGGCAGAATCACGGCCTCCACCGTCAGCAATTCGCCGCCGACCTCGGTCCAGGCAAGTCCCGTAACCTGGCCCACCTGGTTGTTTTCCTCGGCGGAACCGTAACGGTAGCGGCGCACGCCCAGGTATTTCTCCAGGCTCTTAGGCGTCACGGAAATCATCTTTTCCGCTTTGCCCTTATTGAGCAAGAGTTCCTTGGCCACCTTGCGGAAGACCTTGGAAATCTCGCGCTCGAGATTGCGCACGCCCGCCTCACGCGTGTAGTAACGGACGATGTCACGGACCGTTTTTTCGGAAAGATGTGCTTCCGTTTCCTTCAGGCCGTTGTTCTTGAGCTGCTTGGGTACGAGATAGCGCATGGCGATATTCACTTTTTCGTCTTCGGTGTAACCGGAAAGGCGAATAACCTCCATACGGTCCAGCAGCGGCGCCGGGATGTTGAGCGTATTGGCAGTAGCAATGAACATCACGTCCGACAGGTCGTAATCGACCTCCAGATAGTGATCGTTGAACGCATGGTTCTGCTCCGGATCCAGCACCTCCAGCAATGCCGAACTGGGATCGCCACGGAAATCCATGGCCATCTTATCCACTTCATCGAGCATGAAGAGCGGGTTGCGCACCTTCACTTTCGACATGTTCTGGATGAGCTTGCCCGGCAGCGAACCGATATAGGTACGCCGATGGCCGCGAATCTCGGCCTCGTCACGCACACCACCCAGCGACATGCGCACGAACTTGCGGTTCGTGGCGCGTGCGATGGACTGCCCGAGCGAGGTCTTACCCACACCCGGCGGGCCAACGAGACAAAGAATCGGGCCTTTCAGCTTGTTCACGCGCTGCTGCACGGCCAGATATTCCAGGATGCGTTCCTTGACCTTCTCCAGGCCATAATGGTCATTCTCAAGAATCTCTTCGGCCTTGGAAAGATCCTTCTCGATCTTGGTGCGCTTCTTCCACGGCACATTAACCAGCCAGTCGATGTAATTGCGCACGACCGTAGCTTCCGCTGACATGGGGGACATCATCTTGAGCTTGTTGAGCTCGGCCTCGGCCTTCTTGCGCACATCCTTCGGCATACCGGCCTGAGCGATCTTTTTCGTCAGCTCTTCGGATTCGTTCGGGGCTTCATCGAGCTCGCCCAATTCCTTCTGAATCGCTTTCATCTGCTCATTCAGATAGTACTCGCGTTGGCTCTTCTCCATCTGGCGCTTGACGCGGCCACGGATGCGCTTCTCGACCTGCAACAGATCGATTTCGGTTTCGAGCACACCGAGGATGCGCTCCAGGCGCTCACGCACATCCTGAATCTCCAGAATGACCTGCTTGTCATCGATCTTGAGTGAGAGGTGTGCCGCCACGGTGTCGGCCAGCCGCCCCGCGTCGTCGATACCCGCGAGCGAGGTCAGTATCTCCGGAGGAATCTTCATGTTGAGTTTGACGTACTGGTCGAACTCATTGAGTACCGAGCGCGTCAGCGCTCGCCCTCCTTGTCGGTCAGCGGCACCGGATCGAGCAACGCGATCTCGGCCGAGAAGTACTCTTCGGTATCCAGATATTTCTGAACCACGGCACGGCGCTCGCCCTCGACCAACACCTTGACGGTGCCATCGGGCAGTTTCAGGAGCTGCAAAATACTGGCGATGGTGCCAATCGTGTGGATATTGTCGGGCGTCGGGTCATCTTCGGAGGCGCTCTTCTGCGCCACCAGCATGATCTGCTTGCCGCTCTCCATGGCCTGTTCCAGGGCGCGGATCGATTTACGACGCCCGACGAACAAGGGAATAACCATGTGCG
This sequence comes from Sulfurifustaceae bacterium, assembly GCA_041481225.1. Lineage (GTDB taxonomy): Bacteria > Pseudomonadota > Gammaproteobacteria > Acidiferrobacterales > Sulfurifustaceae > Sulfuricaulis. Next base: position 17,308 of record JBGPBL010000046.1, read on the forward strand.
GAAATACGACGACATCACGCAGCGGGAGCACCGGCAGCGTGGTTTCCGATCCTGGAATAATGATTGGGGCTTTGATTTCTGACATTTCCGCTGTTACCTATCCATGATTGGGTTGCTGATTTAAGTTTGGGGCCAAAACACCCCGATTTCAATCTTTTGGGCAGAAATATTCTGTAAAATTTCATGTGTTGCAGCTAAAGCATCGATAAACGGTGCTGATGGCCTTACTAACCGCACCAGATAAAAAGAAACCCCGCACTGGGCGGGGTTCTTTGACGTTCGTTACTATTCCGTCTACTGGCTGGCGGACACCCGTCGCTTGTCGTCTTGTTCGTCACCGTCAGAGTAGATCACAATCGGCTTAGCGCCGTCGGTGATGACATTGGCCTCAACCACCACTTTCTTGACGTTCTCCACCGATGGCAGATCAAACATCACTTCCAGCAGCGCACGCTCCAGGATGGAACGCAGCCCGCGTGCCCCGGTCTTGCGCTCCATGGCACGGCGCGCCACGGCCAACAGGGCGTCCTCGCGGATCTCCAGATCCACCCCTTCCAGCTTCAGCAGTTTCTGATACTGCTTGACCAAGGCGTTCTTGGGTTCCATGAGAATTTGGATCAGGGCTGCCTCGTCCAGCTCATCCAGGATAGCCATGACGGGCAAGCGTCCAACGAACTCCGGGATCAGACCGTATTTAATAAGATCTTCCGGCTCAACCGAACGCAGGACATCGCCGACCTTCTTCTGGTTAGCCTTGCTCTTGATCTCGGCGTTAAAGCCGATGCCGCTCCGCTCGGAACGTGACTGAACAATCTTTTCCAGACCCGAGAACGCGCCGCCGCAGATGAACAGAATATTACGCGTGTCCACCTGCAGGAACTCCTGCTGCGGATGTTTGCGTCCACCCTGCGGTGGCACCGAAGCAATGGTGCCTTCAATCAGCTTCAGCAACGCCTGTTGTACACCTTCCCCCGACACATCACGGGTAATCGAAGGGTTCTCGGACTTACGCGATATCTTGTCGATCTCGTCGATGTAGACAATGCCCTTCTGGGCCTTGTCGACGTCGTAATCGCACTTCTGAAGCAATTTCTGAATGATGTTCTCGACGTCCTCACCAACGTACCCTGCTTCGGTAAGCGTCGTGGCATCGGCAATGGTGAACGGCACGTTGAGCAGGCGCGCCAACGTTTCTGCCAGCAGCGTTTTGCCCGACCCCGTGGGGCCGACCAGAAGGATATTGCTCTTGGAAAGCTCGACCTCGCCGATCTTGCCTTCATTCTCGATGCGCTTGTAGTGATTGTATACCGCAACGGACAAGACCTTCTTCGCGTCGGCCTGGCCGATTACGTACTCATCGAGAATCTGGTTGATCTCGCGCGGTGTGGGAAATTTCTTCTTGGCGCTGGCCGCGTTCTTCTCTTCCTGGACCTCTTCGCGGATGATGTCGTTGCACAGCTCCACGCATTCGTCGCAGACGAACACCGAAGGACCAGCAATCAGTTTACGCACTTCATGCTGACTCTTGCCGCAGAAGGAGCAGTAAAGGAGCTTCTCCCCCTTACCATCACCTCTGCCATTATGGTTGTCGTTTGCCATCCTCAAGCCTCATGAACACTGCCTTCAGAATGCGATTTTCCGCCCCGCTTTGCAAGCCCTATCAAGCCCTATATATAACTATATAGCATATCCAGCGGAAAGTTCACTTAAGAATCACAGGGTTTACGCGCGCTTTTCAATAACCGCATCAATAAGGCCGAAGGCCTTGGCCTCCTCGCCGTCCATGAAATAATCCCGATCGGTATCTTCTTTGATCTGGTCCATGGTACGCCCGGTATGGTTGACCAGTATCTGGTTCAGGCGTTCGCGCACACGTAAAATTTCGCGGGCATGGATGTCGAAATCCGACGCCTGGCCCTGAAAGCCGCCCATGGGCTGATGCACCATCATACGTGCGTGGGGAAGCGCAAAACGCTTGTCGGCGGCGCCGCCCGAAAGAATCAGCGCACCCATGCTGGCGGCCTGACCGACACAGACAGTGCTTACGTCCGGTTTGATGAACTGCATGGTGTCGTAAATCGCCAGGCCCGCGTTGACGGCGCCGCCAGGGGAATTAATGTAGAGGTGAATATCCTTGTCGGGGTTCTCGGACTCCAGGAACAGCAACTGCGCCACCACCAGATTGGCCATGTGGTCCTCGACCGGACCCACCAGGAACACCACCCGTTCCTTGAGCATGCGGGAATAGATATCGTAGGCACGTTCGCCCCGGCCGGTGGATTCAATCACCATCGGAATCAGGCCCAGGGCCTCGGGGTTAACGGCTCCGCTGAATTGCCCGCTGTCTTTCATTATCTGCATCTGCATCCTTCCTGAATGATTATCGCCAATGTGATACCTACTGAATGACCGTCTCGATCTTCAGTAGTTCCTGGAAGCTCGCTGGCTTGTCTGCAACATCCGCCGTCACAAGCAGTTCTTCCACAACCTTTTCTTCCATCACCAGGCTCTGGATCCCGCCCAGTCGCTCCGGGCTGGCGTAGTGCCACTGAATGTATTCCTGCGGCGATTCGTATTCGGCAGCCATTTCCTCAACCCGGGCCCGCACCCGGGCCGGATCGGGTGAGATGCCGCGCGCACGGATGATTTCGGCCAGAACCAGCCCCAGTGCCACGCGGTTGCGGGCACGCTTCTGTAAGGAGGCCTCATCAACCGGCCCGGTGGAACCCGCCGTATCCTGCTTCAATCGTTGAACCTCCTCCTCCACCAGACCCTGCGGAGCCTCAACCGGATTGGCCTCGAGCAACGCCTTCAGAGCGCGGCTACGCACCACCGCGCGGATTCGAGCTGCCGCCTCGCGTTCAAGATTGGCCTTGAGTTCGACGCGCAGCTTCTCCATACCGCCCTCTTGGACGCCAAGCTGCTTGGCAAACTCTTCGTTCAACTCGGGAAGAACCGGCTCGGCGATTTCATGCACCTTCACTTCAAATTCAGCTCGCTGGCCCGCCAGGGCAGTGTTGTGATAATCGGAGGGAAATGTCACATTCACGTCCCGCGCCTCGCCAATCTTTGCGCCCACCAAACCCTGCTCAAAACCGTCGATCAGCGCGCCCGAACCCAGCACCAGCGGGAACTGGGTGGCTTTGCCGCCTTCAAAATCTTTGCCATTCATGCGACCGGCAAAATCAATCGTCACACGATCGGCCTTGTGTGCCTCGCGTGTCACCGGACTCCACGTGGCACGCTGCCGACGGATGGTGTCCAGCGTGCGCTCCACGTCTTCCTCGGAGACGGTCACGGCCGGGCGTTCGATGCGCACACCCACGAGGTCGGACCGCTTAACCTCGGGATAGATTTCAAATTCGACCGTATACTCAAGCTGCTGGCCACGGCCCAAAGGCTTGGGCTGTATCCGCGGCTCGCCGGCAGGACGCAGCCCCTGGCTTCCAATCGCTTCCTGAAGCGTGGTCTGAATCAGATCGCCCGCGATCTCATTCATCAACTTGCCGCCGTATTGGGCTTCGACCATCTTGAGCGGCACCTTGCCAGGCCTGAAACCGGGCATACGCACCTGTTTCGATAGGCGCTGGAGGCGCACGCTGAATTCTTTTTCCACCTGATCCGCCGGCACCGCAACGGTGAGCCGCCGCCCAAGCGTGCCAATGGTTTCAACCGAGACCTGCATTTGTCACCCTCACTTCTATATTTTAGTGTAAGACTTTGAACTGCCGAGTTATTGAGGCAGGATCATACCGGTTTGCCGGCGGAAGGCCAAGAATTCACCCAGAAGAAGTCGCCAAAAAACAGAAAATCAGGATTTTCAGGTCTGGGGCAGGATGGTGCGAATGGGGAGACTCGAACTCCCAAGGGTTTCCCCACTGGAACCTAAATCCAGCGCGTCTACCAATTTCGCCACATTCGCATTAACCCATGCGGCGCAGTATAGCCCGAAGCCAGCCGGGAATAAGCTACCAGGCCATGTGGGAAAAACTGCTGAGAGGGCAACATAATGGAGTGGAAACGGACCTGGCGCGACGGTTATATCTACCAAAAATGGTGGGCCGTGGAGGGGTTGAACCTCCGACCCGCTGATTAAGAGTCAGCTGCTCTACCAACTGAGCTAACGGCCCGGGTCAAAAAATGGGGTGAGCGATGGGATTCGAACCCACGACAACCGGAATCACAATCCGGGACTCTAACCAGCTGAGCTACGCCCACCATAAGCGTCTATATCGCCGGTATTATACCCTTCCAGGAGCCTTGTGCTCTACATCTTCAAAGTGGCGCGCCCGGCAGGAATCGAACCTGCGACCCCCAGCTTAGAAGGCTGGTGCTCTATCCGACTGAGCTACGGGCGCCCTGAAACCACGCCCGCTCATTACATCCCAAGCATCCGCCACGTGCAACGAAAATGGTCGGGGTAGAGGGATTTGAACCCACGACACCCTGCTCCCAAAGCAGGTGCGCTACCAGGCTGCGCTATACCCCGAATCGGTATGTCACCGCCAGGCCATGGCCTGTCTGACAAGAGCCACCGGATAAGGTTGCCCGGACGGAGCGAGGCGGGAACTATACGCACCACCTTAAGGACCGTCAATGACGCGCGCTGAAATTATAGGCTATTTCCACGCCATGCACGCTTGGCGTGGCAGCGGGGCGCATGCGATGATGCGAGGGTGCATTAAACAGCCGCGCTTTTTCATACATTTATGACCGCACATATCCTCGACGGAAAAAAAATCGCACACGGGTTGCGCGCCGAAATCAAACAGCGAGTGGACCGCCGACGGGAAGCGGGCAAACGCCCGCCTGGGCTTGCCGTCCTCAAGGTCGGCCACGTGGCTGCCTCGGAAGTTTATGTCCGCAACAAGCGCCAGGCCTGCAGTGAAGTGGGTTTCCGCTCCGTCGATGTAGATCTTGCCTTGGACGTCTCGCAAGAGGAACTTTTGCGGAACATCGATGCGCTGAATGCCAACCCGGATATTGATGGCATTCTGGTACAGCTGCCGATTCCGGATCATATCGACCAGACCACGGTCATCGAACGCATCGACCCAAACAAGGACGTGGATGGATTTCATCC
>JBGPBL010000047.1:0-21746 GCA_041481225.1 Sulfurifustaceae bacterium
CACACGATGGAAAAACATTGTGGCGTGTATCGTACGCAGGACGTGCTCGACGAGGGCGTCAAGAAGGTCATGGCGCTTGAAAAGCGTCTGCAAGACGTGTCGTTGCGCGATCACAGCAGGATTTTCAACACCGCGCGCATCGAAGCGTTGGAGCTGGAGAACCTGATGGAGGTGGCGCTCGCCACCGTGCATTCCGCCGCGGCACGCCAGGAATCGCGTGGCGCCCACTCCCGCCTGGACTATCCCAAGCGTGACGACATTCAATGGCTCAAGCACACGCTTTACAGCAAGGCAGGCAACAAGCTCGATTACAAACCGGTACGTATGAAGCCGCTGACCGTTGAACCTTTCCCGCCAAAAGAACGCGTTTACTGAAAAGTTGTAACCTGTTTATCGTGCTGATTTCTACTTGCTGCAAAGCAACAGGTGTTGCCAGAAAGCACATCCCGGTTTTGAAATTTATCTTCATAAATTAAAGGACATAACTCATGTGCCAGGCTTCGGCTAGACTTGGATCAGGTGGAGGAGTGAACGTGGTAATCACTTCTTATGAAGATAAACATCGGGGCAACAAGGAAGGCCCTTACAGCAGGATGCTTCGCACTCGCGCTGGTTTTCCGGGTTGAGGCGAACGATTTTTCAGAATGGCCATGGCATAACGCTCCGCTCGTTTTTTCGAATCAAGTCTATTTGCTGCCCACATCCGGTACCCTTGGCGAAGGGCTGGAAGCCCGCTACTCCATATCTGACAGCTTGAAGTTGCGTCTGCGTCAGGCGTCACAGGATATGTCGGAAGTGGGCACCCGGCGCTCGGTCAATTACAATCTTACCTTCAAGATGTTTTCGAACTCAGCCATTTTTGACTGGCATGTGTTCGGCGGGGATTTCCGCACTAGCGTGGGCATGATTTTTGGCCAGACGGAACTGAGTGGCTCGGCATATTATTATACGAATACGGTGACGGCCAATGGACAAACCATTACGGGCAGTGAAGTAATTTCGGCGGCTGGCAAACTGAATCCGGCGCAGAGCTATACCGCAGGGCAGTGGACGGTGACCGGTGCACAGATACAGCAGTATGTATCCACCATCGATCCAGCCTGGACCGCCTCGTCCCGCACAACCACTATTACGGGACGCGATTTGTTGCAGGCCTCCGTCGTTGCGCGCTATCCGGGCCATGCACCTTATCTTGGGTTTGGATGGGGAAACTACCAGTTTCGGAAGAGCGGATTTTTATACACCATCGATGTTGGCGTGATGTATCTCGGTCGGCCGAAGGTCGATTTGTCGGTGAGCGGACCGATGGCGGATTATGCGCAGCAGTACTACCCCGTGGAATTCCAGTCCTATTTGGCAGGTGAACAGCATAAGATCGAAGAGACGATGAACAAATACCGTTATTATCCGGTGCTCACCGTTGGGGTCTGGTACCGGTTCTGATCTTCCCTGTGGGCCAATGATTTTTTGCTTCCATCGCGTTCAGCGCCGCATTCAAGCAGGCTGTGAACCCAGAACTATAATCCCCAAGTGGCAGAGTTACGCTTCCGTTTTTGGGTGCAAAGATAGGCTGCCATTCCGCTTCACGCGGCGTGCGCTTTTTTCGGCTGTTGGATCAGGCATTCGGCCGGAATGCCCAATCTTTTGTGCAGCGCCCAGATCATCTTTAATGTCAGCGGTCGCTTGCGGCTGAGAATCTCGTAGACGCGGTTGGAGCGGCCGATCATCGGTTCGAGGTCTTTCACGGATAACTTTTTGCTTTCCATCGTGTACTTGATCGCCGCGATGGGGTCGGGCAGGTCAAGCGGGTAGTGTCTGGCTTCGTACGCCTCTACCAGCGTGACCAGTATCTCTAGCCGATCGCCTTCTCGCGTACGTGGCTTGGCCGGCATCAATGCTTCGATTTCCTTGAGTGCCGCACGATAATCGGCTTTGGTCTTAATGGGCTTGATGTTCATCGTCGTATCTCCGTCAAACTACCGGCGAGGATATGATTTTAGGCTCAGCTTGGCAATTTCGTATAACGAGTTAAACTTAGCTCATGCGTTTTTCAATATACCGTTTCAACCCCGAGACCGACGCCAAGCCGCGGATGCAGGCGTATGAACTGGCAGACGATTCCGGCGCGGTGATGCTGCTCGATGCACTGCTGTTGCTCAAGGAACAGGATGACACACTCACTTTCCGCCGTTCCTGCCGCGAAGGGGTGTGTGGTTCGGATGGCATGAACGTCAATGGGCGGAATGCGTTGGCCTGTGTCACGCCACTGGATAGCCTGAGTCAGCCAGTTGAAATCCGCCCACTGCCGGGCCTGCCGGTGATCCGCGACCTGATCGTGGACCTGAGTCAGTTCTATACCCAGTACCGTGCCGTGAAACCATGGCTGATCAATAATGATCCGGAGCCGGAGATTGAGCGGCTGCAGGCGCCGGAGGAACGCGATAAGCTGGATGGTTTGTACGAATGCATCCTGTGCGCCTGTTGCACCACGTCCTGTCCGTCATTCTGGTGGAATCCTGATCGTTTTCTCGGTCCTGCGGCGCTGTTACAGGCGTGGCGCTTTCTCGCGGACAGCCGTGATCAAGCTACTGGTGAGCGTCTTGATGGCCTGGAAGATCCCTACAAGCTGTTCCGCTGTCATGGCATCATGAACTGCACCGATGTCTGCCCCAAAGGACTTAACCCCACCCGTGCCATTGGCCACATCAAGCAAATGCTGGTCAAACGCGTTCTCTGATGGATGACCGTCGTCTGGAACGGCTGCGCTGGCGTTGCCGACGCGGTTTGTTGGAGCTGGATGTCATGCTGCAGGATTTTTTGGCGCAGCGCTATGCCTGTCTCACCTCGGCGGAACAACAGGCATTCGATCTCCTCCTGGAAACTCCCGACGTGACCCTGCTCGCCTACTTGCAGGGTGACCAGGATCCTCCCGACAAAGAACTTGTGGAAATTGTCGCAAAGATTCGACAGTAACCTGACGCTCCGGACAAACGCCTCAAATCACTGGAGGGAATTTTTTTGTTCGTGCATCTGGGCGCGATGCTGCTTCATGGCGTGGTGTCGCTCAACAGGGTCATCCGGGCCTCGTTGTGGCTGTGTCTTGGGTTGAGCCTATATCTTTATAATGCGCGCTCATGCCTTGCGCACAGCGGGCGATGCTATCAAGGTCGATGGAATAGTGACGGTGATTGTTACATACAGGGAACCATAACGCTTTAAGCGGCTTTGCGTTTCTTAAGTGCCTGCGCCAGACCCCAGGTGGCTTGGAGATTCATCCAAAACTTGGCGGTGGTGCGTGTTGCTTCCGCCAAATCTAACGCGACGTCGGCCGTCACATTATATTTGCCCTTGATGAATGCGTTCAGCCGCGGCCGCGGCCAACCAAGCTTCTTGGCAAACGCAGTCTGCGTCAGGTCGGCCGGTTTTAGAAACTCTTCGAGCAGAATTTCACCAGGGTGGAATGGGTTCTTCATCATGGCTGCACCTCTTTAATGGTAATCCTCAATACTGACATCCAAGGCGTTACTGTTTTGCCACCGAAACACGATCCGCCACTGAAGGTTGATCCGGATCGAATAGCAACCCCTGCGATCGCCCTTGAGCTTTTCCAAGCGATTGCTCGGCAACGCCATTAACACCTGTAAAGTATCCATGTCATCCAGCATCTGGAGTTTGCGCCGGGCATTGGTCCGCAGCTCAGCCGGGAACTGACGGACGGCCCGCGACATTCTGTCGTTGAACAAATCTTCCGCCAGCGCGTTGCCGAAGGTTCTGATCACATGTATAAAGTTACATGAAACACGTAACACTGTCAAGTACAAAGGGGCAGGGGAGCGGTGGCCGTGTTGCGTGATCAGCTGTCTGGTTCACCCTTGCGTGGTGCTGCTCACCTTGCGCCGGGATGGCCGGCGTTGGCCGATGAACCTTGTCATCGTCGCTGATGCCGTGGAAGCGGAGCCTTTCAGGCGTTTACGAGCGCGGCTGAAACTTCAAAGCGAGGCGGCGTGAGCACGGTGTCCTGCGGCGCGCTGGTCGACGGTTTGGGGTAGTCGCGCGTGAAATGCAGCCCACGTGATTCCTTGCGTGCCAGCGCCGAGCGGATAATGAGTTCAGCGACGAGCAGGAGATTGCGCAGTTCGATGATGTCGTTGGTGACCTTGAAGTTGCTGTAGTACTCGCGGATTTCCTCCTTGAGCATGTCCACCCGGTGTTGTGCGCGTTGCAAGCGTTTGGTCGTGCGCACGATGCCGACATAATCCCACATCCCGCGGCGCAGTTCGTCCCAGTTGTGCGAGACCACGACTTCTTCATCAGCGTCCGTCACACGGCTTTCGTCCCAGGGCGGCAGGTTCTCCGCCGCCGGCCCCGCCGTGGGCAGAAACTTGAGAATATCCTCCGCCGCCGACTGCGCGAACACCAGGCACTCAAGGAGCGAGTTGCTGGCCAGACGATTGGCCCCGTGCAGGCCGGTGAAGGTACATTCGCCGATGGCGTACAGACAGTCGATGTCGGTGCGTGCCGAGAGATCAGTCACCACGCCGCCACAGGTGTAATGCGCGGCCGGCACCACCGGGATCGGCTCGCGCGTGATGTCGTAGCCGTACTGCTTGCAGCGCTCGTAGATGGTCGGGAAGTGCTCCAGGATGAATTCGGCCGGTTTGTGGCTGATATCGAGATGGACATAATCCAGGCCGCGGCGCTTCATCTCATAGTCGATGGCACGCGCGACGATATCGCGTGGCGCGAGTTCGCCGTGCGGGTCGTGGTTCTGCATGAACGGCGTGCCATCGGGAAGGGTGAGTTTTCCGCCTTCGCCGCGCACGGCCTCCGTGATCAGGAAGGATTTGGCGCGCGGGTGATAAAGACAGGTGGGATGGAACTGGACGAACTCCATGTTGGCCACGCGGCAGCCGGCGCGCCAGGCCATGGCGATGCCATCGCCGGTCGAGGTGTCCGGGTTGCTGGTATAGAGGTAGGCTTTTGACGCGCCGCCCGTGGCCAGCGCCAGGAAACGCGCGCTGAATACATGTGTCCGGCCCGTTACCTTGTTCAGCGAGTAGACGCCCAGACATCGATTGGGGCCCGGCCAACCGAGTTTCTGGCTGGTGACGAGGTCGATGGCAATCTGATTCTCATGCAGCGAAATGTTGGGGTGGTTGCGGACGAGCGCTTCCAGCGTGGTTTCCACCGCATGCCCCGTGGCGTCCGCGGCGTGGATGACACGACGGTGGCTGTGGCCGCCTTCGCGGGTCAGGTGGTAAGCACCGATTCCGTTGTCATGGTTGTCGCGGCTGAACGGTACGCCCCGATCGATCAACCAGCGGATGACCTCCGGCCCATGCTGAACGACAAATTCAACAGTGCGGCGGTGACACAGCCCGGCGCCGGCACTGAGGGTATCCTCGATATGTGATTCAAAGGTATCCTCCCGGCCGTTCAGGACGGCGGCGACGCCGCCCTGGGCATAAAGGCTTGAACCTTCCGTGAGCGTGGCCTTGGTCAGAATGGCTACTTGCGCATGGTCCGCGAGCCGCAGGGCAAGGGTCAGACCAGCGACGCCGCCGCCCAGGATCAGGACATCACTGGATATGGGGTGGGTCATGGGTGAGTGTGCGATGGAAAGGCGTATTCCGTACGTTTACGGTATCCTATCATATGGTATCGGACCTACTAGGTTGTCGCACAAGGCATACACAGGGGCTTAAATTTGCACAACAATAGCCTTTCCCAGGCACGTCGGTCGAACTTTAATCCCCCAAAGCGGTCTTTTATACGTGGCATGCCGTGTATTGGCGGACGCCGCCCGAAGGGTGGCGTATGACTGAGCGCAGTGTGGATCAAATGCTGGTCACCCGGGTGCAAAAAGGCGATAAATCCGCCTTTGACCTGCTGGTCCGGAAGTATCAGCACAAGGTGGCCAAGTTGGTCTCGCGCTATGTCCGTGACCGGCGCGAGGTCGAAGACGTCACCCAGGAGGCCCTAATCAAGGCCTACCGGGCCATCGGCGGATTCCGTGGCGAAAGTGCGTTCTATACTTGGTTGTACCGCATCGCCGTCAACACTGCCAAGAACTATCTCGAATCCCAGGGACGGCGGCCGCCGAGTTCTGATGTCGAGATCGAGGGGGCGGAGTTGGCCGAGAGTGGTGGCGAGTTGCGTGATCAGGCCACCCCGGAGCGCCAGATGCTGACGGATGAGATCGCCGCCACGGTGTGGCGGGTGATTGAGTCGTTGCCACCCGATTTGCGCACGGCCGTCACGTTGCGCGAGATCGATGGACTGAGTTATGAGGAAATCGCCGAGGTCATGGAGTGTCCCATCGGGACGGTGCGTTCGCGCATCTTTCGTGCGCGCGAAGCCATCGATTTGGAATTGAAGCCGTTACTGGAAAAGTGATGTCTTAAAGAGGCCAATATGAAAGAGAAACTATCCGCGTTGGTGGACAATGAGGTCGATGAACTTGAGCAGCGGCGTGTGATCGGCGCGCTTGCCGAAGACGCGGCGTTGCGCCGCACATGGGATCGCTATCATCTGGTACGCGCGGCGTTGCGCAAAGAGCTGGAATTTGTTGTCGCACCCGGCCTGGCAGAGCGGGTGGCTGCAGCGATAAGCATGACGTCGGTGCCAGCCGGTTCAGCATCCCCACGGACGTTCTGGCGGCGTGCGGCGCTGGCGTCAGGCACGGTAGCGATCGCCGCCTCGGTTGCCACCGTCGCTATTTTTGGTGTGCAATGGATGCATGCGCCAACGGCTACCCAACAGCTCGCGGCCCAGGACAAGCCACCGCCGGCTCAGGTTGCTCGTGCCGGTGCCATGCGCTGGAACACCACCCACGCGGAGGCCGAAAACGCCTTGAACGCCTATCTGGTCGAGCATAATGAATTTGCCTCAAATTCCGGTTTCGGTGGTATGGAACCGTACGTCCGTGTTGTCAGCTACGATAACGATAGATGATTTTCCGTTCGTTTCCCCGATTCGTTTTTATTCTGGTGTTGTCGTTGTCCAGCGCCGCCGCCTTCGCGGCCGACGCGGCGCGCGATTGGTTGCTAAAAATAAACAAGGCGGCACACACGCTCAATTATGACGGTGCGTTTGTGTATCAGCACAATGCGGAGCTTGAGGCCATGCGTATCGTTCATAGGGTGGAAAACGGATCGACCAGGGAACGGCTGGTATCGCTTAATGGCGTGGCGCGCGAAATCATCCGCGATGACAAGGAGATCCGCTGTTACTGGCCGGACAAGAATTCGGCCATGGTGGAATACCGCAAGACGGATGACAAAAACTTTCCCGCCATTCTTCCCGATCAGCTACAGGGCTTTGACGAAAACTACGTACTGAAACTCGGCAAGACAGAGCGGATTACCGGGAGAACCGCGCAGCTTGTCACCATCACGCCGAACGACGATTACCGCTACGGTTACCGTCTGTGGGCCGACAGGGATTCTGGCCTGTTGCTGAAAGCCGAACTGCTGGACAGCAATGGGACGGTCCTTGAACGTTTTATGTTCACGCAACTGAATGTGGGTGGAAAAATTCCGGACTCCGCCCTCACGCCGGGCGTTGCCGGTGAAAGCCTGGTATGGCATCGCGCCGATGACAAGGACGTCAAGGCTGACACCAAGCAGGGCTGGACGGTTGGGCAGCTGCCGAGAGGATTCAGGCTGTCGATGCATTTAACGCGGCATGTCCCGATGCGGGAAAGACCGGTTGAGCATCTCGTGTATACGGATGGTCTGGCAATGGTTTCCGTGTTTATCGAAAAACAGGAGAAAGAGGCCAGGCCCATCATGATCGGACCCAGGCACATGGGCGCGGTGCATGCGCATGGCGCGCACGTCGGTGATTTTCAGATCACGGTGGTCGGCGAAGTGCCGGCGGAAACCGTTTCCATGATCGGCGAATCCGTTGTCCCGATTCATTAGCGATGAAAAATCCGGTCGCCAATTTCTGGTACGCACTTCCATTGCTCCTGCTGGTGCCGGTGGCACAGGCCGCCCCGCGCGATCTTCCGGATTTTTCCCGGCTGGTGGATAAACATGGCGCTGCCGTGGTGAATATCAGTACCACGCAACGCCTGAAACACGCCAAGGTGGCACAAAACCCGGATGAACCCGATGCCGCCGAGGATCATCCTTTCAATGATTATTTTCGCCGTTATTTCGATGAAGGCCAGGAATCGTTTGACAGCAATCCGCTGGGTTCCGGGTTTATTGTGTCACCGGATGGTTATATCCTGACTTGCGCCCATGTCGTCGAAGACGCCAAAGAAATCGTCGTGCGACTGACGGACCGGCGCGAATACAGCGCGAAACTCATTGGTTCCGACAAGCGCAGCGATATTGCCCTGTTGAAGATTGACGCGACTGGCCTGCCGGCGGTGGTCATCGGCGATCCCGGACGCCTGCATGTGGGCGAGTGGGTGTTGGCTATCGGTTCACCGTTCGGATTCGACAGTTCCGCCACGTCAGGCATTGTTTCCGCCAAGATGCGTGCCTTGCCGAATGAAAACTACGTTTCATTCATTCAGACGGATGTGGCGATCAATCCCGGCAACTCCGGCGGCCCGCTTTTTAACCTGAAAGGTGAGGTCGTCGGCATCAATTCACAGATCTACAGCCGGACCGGTGGCTTTATGGGCTTGTCCTTCGCGATCCCGATCGACGCAGCGATGAAAATAACCGCGCAACTGAAAAGCCAGGGCCATGTGCGGCGTGGCTGGCTCGGCGTGAGCCTTCAGGAAGTGTCACGTACGCTGGCCTCGGCGTATGGCCTCAACAAGCCGCATGGCGCCCTGGTCGCCGATATCCTGCCGACCGGACCGGCCGCGAAGTCCGAACTGCACAGCGGTGACATTGTGCTGGAATACGAAGGCAAGGCGATTGACCATTCCTCCGATCTGCCGCCACTCGTCGGCTTGACCGCCCCGGGCGCGCATGTGCGCCTGACGGTATTCCGGCGCGACCGGGACATGCAAAACGTGATGGTGACGCTTGGCGAGTTAAGGGAAGAGGCGGCCGCCAAACCGGCGTCCAAGCTGGAACGGGTAGGCGGTAATGGCTCATTGGGCATGGCATTGAGTGAAATCTCTCCGGTGCAGCGCAAGACACTCAGTTTTGACTATGGCGTCGCGGTCGATGTCGTCGACGAGGGACCGGCGCGTGACGCTGGTTTGCGACCCGGTGACGTTATCCTCGAGGTTGACGGGAAACGGGTCTACGACGTTTCCGGGTTTCAGCGCCTGATGGTGCGGGGCGGGGCGGGAAAACTGGTCGTCTTGCGGGTTCGCCGGGGCGCTTCGACCTCCTATTTGGCCCTGAATACCGGCGGTTAGCCGGGTTGCGTGGTTTCCGAATATTTAAGCCTCCCGTGAAATAGGGTATGCTACGCGCATCGACAGCAGGCCGTGGCCGCAGATTACGTGGAATCCAACCGGTCTTTCCAGAACAAAACCAAAGGCGCGATGATGCGCCTTTTTTACATCGGGTAACCGGCATGTCCACATCACCCGACAAACTACCGCACCGCACATGAGCAGCTGGAATCAGGAACTCGTCCGTAACTTCTCCATCATCGCGCACATCGACCACGGCAAGTCCACGCTGGCCGACCGGTTCATTCAACTGTGCGGCGGATTGGAGGAGAGGGAAATGCAGTCGCAGGTCCTGGACTCCATGGATCTGGAGCGCGAGCGCGGCATTACCATCAAGGCCCAGAGCGTCGCCCTGACGTACAAGGCGAGCGACGGCAAAACCTACCGGCTGAACATGATTGACACGCCGGGCCACGTGGATTTTTCCTATGAAGTCTCGCGCTCGTTGACGGCTTGCGAAGGGGCGCTGCTGGTGGTGGATGCCTCGCAGGGTGTGCAGGCGCAGACCGTGGCGAATTGCTATACGGCCGCCGAGCTCGATCTAGAAATTCTCCCGGTACTGAACAAGATCGATTTGCCCTCGGCCGATCCGCAGCGGGCGATTCAGGAGATCGAGGAAATTATCGGTATTGATGCCAAGGACGCCGTCCGTGCCAGCGCGAAAACGGGCATTGGCATTGCGGATATTCTTGAGTCCATCGTCAAGCGGATTCCTTCCCCCAAGGGCGATGCCAATGCGCCGCTGACGGCGCTGATCATCGATTCCTGGTTCGACAATTATATGGGAACGGTTTCGCTGGTACGTGTTGTGGACGGGCGCCTGAGACCCAAGGAAAAGATCCGGCTCATGGCCACCGGCCGTGATTACGTGACCGAACAGATCGGCATCTTTACCCCCAAGCGCAAGCCGGTGGAAGACCTTGGCCCCGGAGAGGTCGGTTACGTCATTGCCGGCATCAAGGATGTGCGCAGTGCGCGTGTGGGCGACACGATCACCCACACCGACCGGCCGGCGGCGAAAGCCTTGCCCGGATTCAAGGAGATCAAGCCGCGGGTGTTCGCCGGTATGTACCCGGTTGAGTCTTCCGATTACGGAGCCTTTCGCGATGCCCTCTCCAAGTTGCAACTCAACGACGCCTCGCTGCACTATGAACCCGAAACCTCAGAGGCGCTCGGGTTTGGTTTTCGTTGCGGATTTCTGGGCATGCTGCACCTGGAGATCATCCAGGAACGGCTGGAGCGCGAGTACAGCCTCAATCTCATCACGACGGCGCCGACGGTAATCTACGAAGTCGTAACGTCGAGTGAAGTATTACTGGTGGAGAACCCGGCAAAGATGCCGGACCCGTCGCGGATCGTCGAGATCCGCGAGCCGATTATTCGTGCGACTATCCTGGTGCCGCAGGAATACGTCGGCAATGTGATTGGCCTGTGCGTGGAAAAACGCGGCATCCAGAAGGACATGACGTACCACGGCCGGCAGGCCATGCTGGTGTACGAGCTGCCGCTCGCCGAGGTGGTGCTGGATTTTTTCGACCGTCTCAAATCGGTCAGCCGCGGTTACGCCTCGTTCGATTACGATTTTCTAGAGTTCCGCACCGCGAGCGTGGTGAAGCTTGACGTGCTGATCAATGGCGATAAAGTGGACGCCATGTCGGTCATTGTGCATCATGACCAAAGCCAGTACCGTGGCAGAGAGCTGGTGAAGAAATTGCGCGAGTTGATACCCCGGCAGATGTTCGATGTCGCGATCCAGGCAGCCATCGGCGCGAAAATCATCGCGCGCGAAACCGTGAAGGCACTGCGCAAGAATGTCACGGCCAAATGTTACGGCGGCGATGCCACGCGCAAGCGCAAATTGTTGGAGAAACAGAAAGAGGGTAAAAAACGCATGAAACAACTGGGCACGGTTGAAATACCTCAGGAAGCCTTTCTCGCGGTCCTGCGCGTGGACGAGAAATAGCCATGGACTTTGCACTGATCATGTTGTTGATATTGTGCGCCACCGGAGCCATCTGGGTGCTCGATCGGTTGCTCTGGGCGCAGAATCGTGAGCGCAAAGCCAAGCGGCTGGCGGAATCGGGAAAGGCCGATGAAGCCGGTCACGCCCGCAAGGAGCCGGTGGTTGTCGAATATGCGCGCGCCTTCTTCCCGGTCATCCTGATTGTGTTTCTGATCCGCTCGTTTCTGGCCGAACCCTTCCGTATTCCCTCGGGATCGATGCTCCCAAGCCTCTATATCGGTGATTTTATCCTGGTGAATAAATTCGCCTATGGCATACGGTTGCCGGTGGCCAATTTCAAGATTCTGGATATCGACGGTCCGAAACGGGGCCAAGTGGTGGTATTCCGTTTCCCGGGCGATCCGTCGGTTAATTACATCAAGCGTGTGGTTGGCATTCCTGGCGATCATATTGTATATAAAGATAAACAGGTCTATATCAACGGAACCCTGATGGCGCAGCAAGATGGCTATCTCTATCTTCCGCCCGGTGGCGAATTTTCTTCCGAGGTGTCGCGCTTGACAGAAAATCTGGACGGAGTGAAGCATGCCATTCTGACGACAAACCGGCCGGACATGCCGCTGCCGGAGATCGTGGTGCCTGAAGGTAAATATTTCGTCATGGGTGACAACCGCGACCACAGCAACGACAGTCGTTATTGGGGCTTCGTACCGGACCAAAACCTGGTGGGCAAGGCGTTCTTCATCTGGTTTAGTTGGGATATGAGCAGTCAGGACAAGTGGTTCTGGCAACGTATTGTCTGGAACCGTGTCGGTACCACCATCCAGTGATGTTTGGCAACATGACCAACGCGAGGAGAGCATAATGCAAAGCCGCAACCTGCAGTCAGGTATGACCATGTGGAGCCTTTTATTCGTTCTCGGTGTGCTTGCTTTCTCGCTCTTCCTTTTCTTCAAGTTGTTGCCTCCGTATCTCACGGACATGAAAATCAGCAGTGCCTTGTTAAGTCTCAGCAAAAAACCCGATGTCGATACGATGAACCTGGCGCAGATCAAGGAATCGGTGCGCAAGACGCTGGAAATCGACAATGCCGATAATGACATCGATCTTAACAAGACGCTGACCATTGAACCGCACGGGAAGAGCAAAGTCGTCCGCATCAATTACGAAGCGGTGGTGCCGATTGCCGCCAACGTATCGGCACTGCTTACGTTTGATCACAGTCTCGAGGTCAAATCGGTTGAATAAGTCGTACGCCGAACTGTATCGCCGGCTGAATTACTCATTCAAAGAATCTGCATTGCTCCAGCGTGCCCTGACGCATCGCAGTAAGAGTTCGGATAACTACGAAAGGCTTGAATTTCTGGGTGACAGCGTGCTGGGTTTTGTTGTTTCCGCTGAATTGTTCACCCGTTATCCTGATATCCCGGAAGGCGATCTGACCCGCCTGCGGGCAAGTCTTGTCAAAAAGCAAACGCTTGCCTTGCTCGCACGCGAACTCCAGCTTGGCGATTATCTTGCGCTGGGTGAGGGCGAACTCAAAAGCGGTGGTTTTAACCGTGACTCCATTCTGGCGGATGCACTGGAGGCGATATTCGGGGCCATCTGCATGGACAGGTCGTATGATGAGGCGCGCCGAGTCATTCTGCATCTCTATCAGGAGATGTTTGCGCGGCTCAACCCCTATTCCATCCCCAAAGACCCGAAAACGCGACTGCAGGAATATCTCCAGAAACACTCCTTGCCCACGCCCATCTATCAGATCTGCGAGGTTACTGGCGAGGCACACAGCCAGAGTTTTGTCGTCGAATGCTGGGTGCCGGGGATAGACAAGACCTTGCGTGGCGAAGGAAGCACACGCCGCAATGCTGAACAGCAGGCTGCCGCCCTGGCGCTTGAACTGATTGACGCACATTGATGAACGCTAGCCACCGCTGCGGACTGGTTACGCTGATTGGGCGGCCGAATGTCGGAAAATCGACCCTGCTGAATCGTCTGGTCGGGAGCAAGATCAGCATCACTTCTTCCCGGGCGCAAACGACTCGCCACCGTCTGCTGGGTATCAAAACCACGCCGGAGGCGCAAATCATCTATGTGGACACGCCGGGGCTGCATGCCAGCGATGAAGGTATCATGAACCGGTACATGAACCGCGTGGCGAGCGGCAGCCTGGAAGGGGTGGATTGCATTGTGTTGCTCATCAACTCCGGTGGTTGGGAGGAGGCGGATGAGTATCCCCTGCGTCTGGCCGTGCAACGGAAAATTCCGGTGATCCTTGCCATCAACAAGGTAGACTTGGCCAAGGATCGCAGCCGCTTGCTGCCGTTGATCAAGCTGTCGGGCGAGAAAGCCGACTTTGCCGAGATTGTTCCGCTGTCGGCACGCGTGGGAACGAATGTCGCAGAACTGGAACGCGCCATTAGCAAATATTTGCCGGAACAGCCGGCTATCTATCCTGCCGACCAGATCACCGATCGGAGTGAACGGTTTCTCGCAGAGGAACTGGTGCGTGAACAGGTATTCCGCAGTTTTCGCCAGGAAGTGCCCTATGCCACGGCGGTGCAGATCGAGCAGTTCAAACGGATCAAGGGAGTGCTGCATATTGATGCCACCATCTGGGTCGAAAAAGACGGTCAAAAGGCCATCTTGATCGGAAAGGCCGGCGCGGGTCTCAAGAATGTGGGGAGCCGCGCGCGAATCGAGATGCAGAAACTGTTTGGATCCAAGGTACATTTGAATCTGTGGGTGAAGGTGCGTGAAGGTTGGTCAGACAGCGCGCGGTCGCTGCGCAGCCTCGGATACACGGACGAAGGCTGAGTCGATGCGCATCACCCAACAACCCGCCCTTATCCTGCATCATCACGATTACAGCGAAACCAGTCTGCTGATCGAGGTGTTCACTGCCCATCACGGCCGGTTTGGCCTGATCGCCAAAGGGGCGCGACGTGCCAGCAGCCGCACCCGCGGTATCCTAAAACCATTTCAGCCTCTGCTGATCGGATGGAGCGGCAAGGGCGAGCTGGCCGTGCTGACAGGTGCCGAGGCCTATGGACCATCGATTGAGCTGGAGGGCCAGGCCTTGTACTGCGGATTTTACCTGAACGAGGTATTGATGCGGTTGCTGCACCGGCACGATGCGCATGAGGCGTTGTTCGGCGCCTATGAAAGTTCTCTGCGTGCGTTGCGCTATGACAGCAACAACGAGGCCGCGCTGCGCGTTTTCGAGAAACAGTTGTTGCGTGAGCTGGGCTATGGCCTGGTGCTGGACCGGGATATAACGGACAGCACCCCGATTTCGCCGGAAGCCATGTATGATTATGTGCTTGACCGCGGGCCGATGCGGATGGCGCATCCCGAGCTGAATCTCGCGGTGCAGGGTGTGCGTGTACGCGGGTCAAGCCTGTTGGCGCTGGCAAGCGAAAATCTGGACAATGTGTCGTGCCTGCGCGATGCCAAGACGCTGATGCGCGCCGCGCTGTCACGCCATCTTGGCGACAAGCCCTTGCATACCCGGAAACTTTTCCGCCGGCCGGTCACGCCGCTGGTCAGTGGTGTACCTCAGGAGGCAACCGTTGATAAAGCTGGGCGTTAATATCGATCATGTGGCCACGTTGCGGCAGGCGCGTGGCACGCTGTATCCCGATCCGATTCAGGCAGCGATTGAGGCGGAGCAGGCGGGCGCGGATAGTATTACGCTGCATTTGCGCGAGGACCGTCGGCATATTCAGGACCGTGATGTCGAGACGCTGCGCAAGATCATTCAGACACGCATGAACCTGGAAATGGCCGTGGTGGACGAGATGGTGGTCTTTGCCGAACGCATTCGTCCGCATGATTGTTGCCTCGTACCCGAGCGTCGTCAGGAACTGACGACGGAAGGTGGTCTCGATGTTGTGCGGGGCAAAAAAAATATTACCGAAGTCTGCCGGCGGCTTACGGAGGCGGAGGTGCGCGTGTCCCTGTTTATCGATGCCGACACGAAACAGATCGAAGCAGCGGCCCAGACTGGGGCCCCGGTCATTGAGATTCATACCGGGCATTATGCGGACATGACCACCGAGAAAGCGCGCCGCGCGGAGCTGGTTCGTATTGAGCAGGCGGTGCAGCAGGGGCTCGACCTGAAACTTCAGGTCAATGCCGGGCACGGGCTCAATTATCACAATGTTCAGTCGATCGCTGCCATCCCCGGGATATCAGAATTGAACATCGGTCATGCCATTGTGGCGCGGGCGTTATTCACCGGCCTGCGTGAGGCCGTGCGCGAGATGAAGCGGCTGATGATGGAGGCTTCAGCGCAATGATCTTCGGTATCGGTACCGACATTGTGCGTGTGGAACGCATGCAACAGGATCTTGAGCGTTTTGGCGATAAGTTTGCCGAACGCATCCTGACCCCCGCTGAAATGCGGGAATTCCAGGGCAATGCAAATAAGGCGCACTTTCTGGCGCGGCGGTTCGCCGCCAAGGAGGCGGCGGCCAAGGCCATGGGGACTGGCTTCAGCAATGGAGTGCATCTGCGTGATATCGGGGTGACCCATGACCCGCAGGGAAAACCCATGCTTGAATTTGGCGGCAGGGCGGAACAGTTTATTCACGAAAAATGCATCAGCGTCGCCCATATCAGCCTGGCGGATGAGCAGGACCATGCTGTCGCGTTTGTTACGCTGGAAACAGTCTGAGCCAAGCGGTATGCAGGAAATTGCAACCTTGCTGGCGCGCGCGTATTCTAATTGCCCATGAAAGTGGAACATTGGAACCTGACCGCGGCGTGACAATCCCATGCATGAATTACATGAAAAAATAATGGGAAACCCTCAGGCTCTAACGGACTCAGGCAACAGCACGGGGAGTGGTGCGCTTAACCTTGGCCTGAAATCGATACAGATATGGCCTCAAAATCAAAAGATTGACTCACTTTGCGACCCAACCATCCGCAGTACATTATTTTCGGACATCCAGGAATACCATCCCCGCCTGATTTCCAAAATTCTTGAGTTCGAGGAACACCAGCGCATGCGCAAGCGGCATGTCCGCGGCGCCGGTGGAACCAGGATTCATCATCTGGAGAAATGGGCCAGTGCCGAGGCCGAGCTCATCAACGCCCGGGCAAAGGTGTTATTTCAGCATGTTCTGGAGAGTGAGGAGGCGGTGGTAGACCTGTGCTGGGCGGGTGTTTACCGTGCCGGAGATTATTGCGTGCCACACAGCCATGTGCGTACCGTGGCGAGCGTCGTTTATTGCCTGGATCCGGGTGACGAAGATCTTGATGATCCGCAAGGCGGGCGTTTCAGTTTTGTCGACCTGCGTCTGGCAAAGTGCTGTCCTGACCAGAAAGAATGCATGACGGCGCCGTTTTTGCCAGACATGGCTGCCGGAACGATGATTATCTTCCCCAGCCAGCTTGTGCATGCCGTTAATCCCTACAACGGTGTGCGGCCAAGAATTACGCTATCGTGGAATATTAACAAGATGGCGCTGCCTCCGCCCGAGGAACACCCCGGTTAAGCCCGGTCGCACCGGCTCGACGGAGAAAAGACTGAGTTATGAGTTAGTTGGCGAGGCGTCTCACTGCGTCGCGTGACGATACGCGAACGGTATTTCTGCGCTTGTTGCGACGAAGGTATTTTACGGCTCTGGCAGGGGAAGCTGGCAGGGTTTCGTCCTGACCCATATCCTCGACCTGGTTCATTCGGCCGAATGCGATTGCAACAAGTAGGCCTGTAACGGTCCAGGCCAGAAGAATAACCACCCACATTTCTGTACTCATCAAAACCTCCGTGTAAGGGTTGAGACTGACCCTAAGATTCCCTTAAATGCTTTTGTCTTGCAATATCAAAGCGGCAAATTTCCTACAAACGGAAGGGTAACCCAGATGAACGGTATTCAACAAGGCGTTATACGTGCTAGTGGATTTCGACGACAGCCGAATTCGGTACTGCTTTAGTGGTGCGGGATTTATTGGAAAATATTTTACAATATAAAACAGTGAGTAGGAACTGTTACTTCAACTGTTACTTCAAGGAAAACTTGAGAGCCTTGGCGCGTACGCTACGGTATTGCTGTTTAACAGGTCGATAGTGAGGGTGATGCAGAGCGTGGGCATCATAGTATGGATCGAGCAAAAGCCAGTTGGTGACGGTCATGTCATTTATGCTAACGATGACGATAGCGTCTGCCCCGATTTCTCCCGCTTTGTGGGATAGCCGTGCATTGATTTCCTCGGGCGTACCGCCGTACCGATCTTCAAGAATGGCAAAGGTTTTGTATGGCCGTTTAGGAAAATCCAGAAGGATTTCAACATTACTAGTGGCTGGATAAATCTCCGTGTTGGTCAGTATTTCCGCCTCGGGTGTAGCACAACCCGTCAGAATGAATACCAGCACATACACAAATATCCGGCGCATTATTGCCTGATTGTAGGCATTCCACGAGTGCGAAACAATCAAACACTTGACGCAGGATAATAGATACACTTCGCTTGAAAACTATCACAGGGTGTCGTTGGGAAATAAGATGAAGAATTTATCGGTGGCACGCCGTCCTGTTCTGGGTGCAGTAAATGATCTTTTGTCACAATCCCTCGTTTTTCTGACGGTCCTGGTATTTGCGGCCAGCAGCTACGTGTTTCTCGACGCCAGGATCTCAACTTTCTTCTTTGAAGTAATCCACGGCAGCGATGTGCTGGAGCAGGTTACTTCCGGTATTCCCGATGTGCTCTTGCACATCGTTGCGGCAATTACGCTAAGCAGCTGGGCAGGGTATTTTTACCTGACACATAAAGGAATCTGTAACAACACCTCTCGGTTTCTGAGGCTTTGCGGCACGAGCGTTCCACTTGCGTTCGTGGCAAAAACCGCACTTCAGTATGTTTTTGGCAGGGCCAACACGGAGACGTGGACGCTTTATCACCAGCTTCCGCGGTTTTACTGGTTTCGTGCGGGGGAGGGATACGGCTCTTTCCCATCGGGGCACATGACGGTTTTTACAGCACTGGTCATTTCATTCTGGCAATATTACCCGTGTCGCAGGTTGGTCGGTGTGAGTTTCTTGTTACTGCTTGCTTTGGCTCTCATCGCAACGAATTATCACTTCGTCAGCGATGTGATCGCAGGGGCCTATCTTGGATTGATCGTTACACAAATTTCCAATAGAGGGAGATGAAGAGATGCCGAATAATGATCCGTTGCCAGAAAAGTCAGTGCTAACGTTGGCTGTCTCAAAGAAGATAATCGCCGCGGCGGAAGCAGAGGCACAAAAACATGCGTGGCCTGTGGTTATTGCCGTTGTCGATGACGGTGGAAACCTGATTTGTCTTGATCGCCTCGATAACGCCCAGTTCGGCAGCGTGGAAATTGCCATTCGTAAAGCCAAGGCCGCCGTGGCGTTCAAGCGCCCCACAAAAGTCTGGGAGGATGCGTTAGCAGGTGGCCGTCAGGGGGTGTTGGGGCTTCCGGGGGTAGTGCCATCCGAAGGCGGCGTGCCGCTGATATGGAAAGGAAAAATTATCGGCGCCATTGGGGTCAGTGGCGTCAAAGCATCCGAGGACGGACAGATCGCCCTCGCCGGTACAAAGATGCTGGAGTAACCACGGCATTTGCGTCAGTGGATGGCGCTTGAAAAACATTCTGTCGCATCAACGTAACCCGGCATCTCCGGCAATCATCAGTTCAATCGCCGCCCAATCCAGATCTTTGTGGCCATTGGCCACTGCCGCCAGCATTCTTTGCTGAACCAGGTGCGCCAAGGGCATCGGCGTTTCCGTTTTATTGGCAGCTTCGATAATCAGATTGGCATCCTTTAGTCCGAGTTCAACCCTGAAGCCTGCCGGTTCGTAGGTTCTGCTCGCGATACTACGCCCGTAAATCTGGTATATCGGACACGCAAAGATGGTTTCTCCAAAGAAGGAGGCGAGGGTCTTGCGGTCCAGGCCACTCTTTTCGGCAAGCGCAAGCGCTTCGCCGAACGTTTCCAGCACAGAAAGGATCATGAAGTTGCCGCAGAGCTTGACGATGTTGGCGGCGCTTGGGTCTTCACCAAAATCGTAGATTCCCTGTCCCATGGCCTCGAGAGAGGGGCGAATACGTTTCTTGGCGGAAGCAGAGCCGGATTGGCAGATCCAGAGCTTCTTTGCGGCGGCGGCTTCAGGACGCCCGAAGACGGGGGCAGAGACATAAAGACTGCCGCGCTGGGCGTGGATTGCCGATAATTTTCTTGATGTGGCTGGCGCAATGGTGCTCATCGAAACATGGATGCCACCGGTTCCAAGCGCTCCGGCAATTCCGTTGGGGCCGGTGACTACTTCTTCCACCGCGACGTCATTGGCAAGCATGGTGATCACAATGCCGTCCGGCGTTACGGCATCTGCAGCGTGGGCAACAAAGGTCGCACCCTCTGCGACGAGTGCCTTTGCCTTCTCGGGGGTGCGGTTATAAACGCACACCTTGAAGCCAGCTTTCAGGAGATTCCTGGCCATGGGTAGCCCCATGTTGCCCAATCCAATAAAGCCAATGGTCTGTGGCATGTTGCACCCCCCTTATGGCGATATCTGGCTAACCAAATATCGAATCGATAAAACGCCTGGAAAGACAGGATAGAAGCCAGTAAGCATAGTAGTAAGCGGCAGCAATCGGTAGTAGCTGCTCAGTTTACTGCGTCGATAGTCAGATCCACTACCCCGGTCCCTTCGAGGAATTAACGAACCTGCTTCAGGGTTTTAATTTGTGTGTCGTTCATGATGGTTTTCATCCCTCATCACGAACAGGAGCCGGGCTGTGTTCAGTATCATTTCATGATGGAAGAGGCTCTTGCGCCTTAAATGCGAAGATTGAAATCTTGAACGTGTAACTCATTGTTTGCCATAGCACCGACAGTCAAAGCGTCGTTGAAGTTGGAGACACCTTAAAATAGTGGTCAGATCGGAAATCTCAAAAACCGCTGAAAATGGCTCCCAGGGGACGGACTCGAACCGCCGACCAGGTGATTAACAGGAGCAACTGAGGAAGTCGGGCGCGTTTAACATCAGCTCTTGCATCGCACGCCCGCGCCCGAACCCCATCTAAATTGGCACAAATTCAGCCACACCCAGTGCTGCGCTGGCACAAGCACCCGCGCGGCGCGGGCATGGCGGATTAGATTTGCTAACGATGACGGCGAAGTGTATATTCATAATAGGATACAAATTGGGATACATATATGACTACCGTTTCGTTGCGTTTGCCGGATGAACTCGTAAAGGAGGCTGAGAAGCGCGCGAAAGAGCTTAAGGTTCCGCGCGCCGAATACATCCGGCGGGCAATTGCCACGCTCAACGCACAGGTGCTCGCCGAGCAGCGCCGCCGGCGCATGATGGAGGCCTCGCGGCGGGTACGCAAAGAAAGCATGCGCATCAACGCTGAATTCGAAGCCATTGAAGACGCGCCGGATGCGTAAGCGCGGAAGCGTCTGGCTCGCCAACCTCGACCCACGACGCGGCACGGAACCGGGCAAAATACGCCCCGTGCTGATCGTGCAGAGTCAGGCGCTGCTGGACGCCGACCACCCTTCCACGCTCATCGTTCCCCTGACTACCCGCCTAGTTGAGGAAGCCGCGCCGCTGCGGCTGCGCGTCTCTGCACACGGACGACTGAAGAAGGACTCGGACCTGTTAATCGATCAACTGCGCGCGATCGATAACCAACGCCTGGTCGAGGGTCCGCTGGTGCAGTGCTCGGCAGAATTCATGGTGCAAGTGGACAGCGCTTTGCGCGAGGTACTGGATCTGTTGACTGTGCCGGGGTGACCGGAAGGGTCACCGAACATGTGCACGGCGAATGTGCCTGCTGCGCCAACAAATGGGATTTTTAAATTTATCCTGGAACAGGCATGTTTACTGTTTCGGTCGATTTCCCCGCACTTTGCATCAAGCTACAATAAGTGTGTATAATACACACTATGAACAGCCGGGAGTTGATCTGCTTGCTGGCAGCTCGTGCGGGTGCGTGGCAGTCACCACCAATTCAAGCACCCGGCGAAATCCGGCCTGGTGACCGTGCCGCATCCGAAGTAAGGATCTGGGCACCGGCCTCGTGAAGGCCATTCTTAAGCAAATGGGAATCCGATAAGGAAGGAGATAAGTGATATGCGTTACGTAGTAGCGATTGAGAAGGGTGACAAGAAGCACGCCTATGGCGTGGTTGTGCCTGATCTCCCGGGCTGCTTCTCGGCCGGCGATACGCTGGATGAGGCGCTTTCTAATGCCAAGGAAGCGATTCTGTTGCACTTGGAAGGCTTGATGGATGAGAAAAAACCAGCGCCGGCACCAAAGCTGCTTGAGGCGCACCAGAAGGATCGCAAATACAAAGGGTGGACTTGGGCGATTATCGAGGTGGATCTTGCCGAACTCGACGACAAGACCGAGCGCATCAACATCACG
>JBGPBL010000048.1:0-21406 GCA_041481225.1 Sulfurifustaceae bacterium
CATGTTGCTCGTAGCGGGTAGTGGGGTCGTCGGCCGATTCATCTACCGAAAAATTCATCATGGTCTCTACGGACGCAGCACCACCCTGCAGGAAATTCAAACTCGCCTCGGCATTAGCCAGGGTGAGGTAAAATCGAAATTTCATTTCGCCCTTAATGTCGAAAAATACCTGAAAGCATTCGAGGCCAGAGCGTTGTCCACAGACCAAGGCGCGTGCAGCCGCACCTGGCTGTTCCTCACCGTGGGTCTACGCGCCCGCTGGACACAGTATGTCGTTGGCCGGGAACTCGACCGCGCGTTTCGTGTGTACGCCGGGAAGCATGGTTGGGACACCGTCAAATACGAAAAGCGCCTAATTCACGGAAAATCCGTCATCCAGGCACACCTGAATGCCGTCGTCGATGTGTCGCGGTTTCGCGAATACGAACGCCTGTTTTCACTGTGGCATATTCTGCATGTCCCGTTTGTTTTCATGTTGGAGATCAGCGGGGTTGTTCATGTTATCGCCGTACACATGTACTGATCGCCAGCGCAATGTCGTGTTGGATGCGATCCTTTCTCGTATGGCTTGCGTTTGGTCTTGTCATGGCCGGTGTGCCGCGCCTGTCGCTCGCCGATTCGCTCGAGAGCGTGCTGATACCAGGGCAGGTCATCAAGGGGCACGCAAAACTGGAAGTCGACTGCAAGAACTGTCACGCGCGATTCAAGAAATCCGCCCAAAGCGGATTGTGCCTCGACTGCCATAAGGACGTTGCCAAGGATGTCAGCCAGAAACAGGGATACCATGGCCGGATCACGGAACAGGAATGCCGGGTCTGCCACACGGAACACAAGGGACGCACGATGAATATCGCCCCGCTGGACGAAAAGGCGTTTGACCACAAGCTCACCGACTTCATGTTGAAGGGCGGGCACACCGGTTCCAAAATCGCGTGCCGCGATTGCCACAAGCCCACAGTGAAGTTCCGCGATGCGCCGTCGGATTGCTTCGCCTGTCACAAGAAGGACGACAAGCACAAAGGCAGCCTCGGCAACCGCTGCGCCGACTGCCACGACGAATCAGACTGGAAGAAAACGCGGTTTGACCACAGTAAGACCAAGTTTCCTCTATCCGGGAAACATTTCGAGGTCGTCTGCAAGGACTGCCACCGTGATCCGGATTTCAAGAATACCCAGACGACCTGCGTCACCTGTCACAAGAAAGACGATGACCGCAAGGGCCATCAAGGCCACTTTGGCACGAAATGCGAGTCTTGCCACAGCGACAAGGACTGGAAGCTGATCCTGTTCGACCATACCCGGGACACGAAATATCCCCTGCACGGCAAACACCAGCTGGCCAAATGCGATACCTGTCATACAGGATTCCTGTTCAAGGAAAAGCTGAAAACCCTGTGCGTGGCCTGCCACAAGACCGACGACGACAAGAAGGGCCACAAGGGTCGCTTCGGCGATAAGTGCGAGTCATGCCACACGGAGAAGGGCTGGGGCATTACCACCTTCAACCACGATCGCGACACCAAATACCCCCTGCGCGGCAAACATGAGCTGGCCAAGTGCAACTCCTGCCACACCGGATTCCTGTTCAAGGAAAAACTCAGAACCACCTGCGTGGCCTGCCACAAGACCGACGACGACAAGAAGGGCCACAAGGGTCGCTTCGGCGATAAGTGCGAGTCATGCCACAGCGAGAAGACCTGGAAGACCGCCACGTTCAACCACGATCGTGACACCAAATACCCCCTGCTTGGGAAACACGCGCTGGCCAAATGCGATACCTGCCACAAGGGATCGCTGTTCACGGACAAACTGCCGACAGTCTGCATTGCCTGCCACGAGAAGGATGACAAGCACAAGGGTCAGGAAGGGAAAAAATGCGAGTCCTGCCATAACGAGCGCGATTGGAAAGTGGCCAGGATTGACCATGGACTGACGCGCTTCCCGCTGCTCGGTAAGCATACCAACGTGGAATGCAAGAAATGTCACTTAACCCCCGCATTCAAAGATGTCGGCACTGCCTGCGTCGGCTGTCACGAGAAGGACGACAAGCACAGGTACACCCTTGGACCACGCTGCGAAACCTGTCATAACGCCGTGTCGTGGAAAACCTGGCGCTTTGACCACGACAAGCAAACCTCCTTCCGACTTGACGGTGGGCACGAACGTCTGGCCTGCAAGGACTGCCACAACAAGCCCATGCCACACAAGGTGTCGGCAAACAGCACCTGCGTCAGTTGCCACGATATCGATGACGTACACAATGGTGGCTTTGGCAAATTCTGCGAACAGTGTCACGTCAGCAGCTCGTTTAAAAAAATACGTGCGGGGGTCGCCGGTGCAACCACGACACAATAAATCAACTGGATCAGGGACCTGATTATGATGAATGCGAACTACCTCACCAAATTTTCATTATGGACCGTGGTACTGTCGTTGCTGGGTTTGATTCTGCTTGCCTTGCCTTACGGAGACACATTCTCAGCTACCCAGAATGGCAATGTAAAATTCGATCACGTCAGAACAGGGTTCCCGCTGACCGGGGCGCACGCGACGCTTCCCTGCGAAACTTGCCACATTCAGGGTATCTTTAAAGGAACACCCAAGAAATGCGAAACCTGTCATACCCAAGGCAGCCGCATTCAAACAATTACCTTTAAGCTAACTAATCACATTGTGACCACACAGACATGCGATCAGTGTCACAGATCCACGGCGGCATGGAACGTGGCAACGTTCAGTCATGTCGGCGTAATTCCCCATCAGTGCACGCAATGCCATAACGGCGCCATTGTCATGGGCAAACCGGCGACCCACATACCAACCAATGCGCCTTGCGACACTTGCCATCGTACTACCACATGGATGAGCGCAGGCTTTGACCATACCGGAGTAATACCGGGCACTTGCTCCACCTGCCACGTCCAGGGCGGATCGGGCATGGCCAAGCCGACCAATCATATCCCGACAAACCTCTCGTGCGATGCGTGTCACTCGACGGGAGGCACGTTTGCGACGTCAACCTTCACACACTCCTCGATCCAAGGCGTGCTGCCCGGTCAATGCACGACCTCTGGATGCCACAGCGGGAGTTACACGGCGTGGAACGCGCTTGGCAAGCCGGCAGGCCATGTCAGCACCACAGCCTCCTGCGATTCCTGCCACACAACTGGTTACACGAGCTTCGCCGGCGCCGGATTTAATCACACCGGTGTGGCACCGGGCACTTGCTCCACCTGTCATTACTCGGGTGGGCCGGGTTTGGCCGCACCCACCAACCACATCCCCTACGCGTCCCAGTTGCTGGCCGGCGCAAGCTTGAACTGCGACGCCTGCCACAAGAGCACGACCAGTTTTACGGCTGAGATCATGAATCACAACAACAGCCTGGGTAATGGTGCCGGCTGGTGCAAGGGTTGCCATGCGAGCGGTACCAGCTACCTCGGCAGCATGCAGAAGATGTCTGTGACTCATCAGAGTTCCTCGGCCACAGACTGCTCCCAGTCTGGCTGCCACAAGCCTTTAGGCAGCAAAGGCAGCACCTACAGCAGCTGGAACTAGGCAGGCCCGGACTCAGGCACATGTGATGCATCGATGACACCAAACAAGTTGCGTGATACTCAGGCCAGACGATAAATCATAAGGAACCGACACATGAAAAAAATACTGCTCGGAACATCATTACTGTTCATGACGCTGGTCATGGGAGGTATCGCCTACGCGCAGGAAGTCATCCTGGATGACGTGGATACTTCAGTGGAATCCGATTGGGCACAGATTCGTATCCGTTTTACGATGCCAGTTAACTATGTGCGCCACTTTCCACAAGAACGAGGGCAGTTGCTGCAGATATTCTTTACGATCGCCAGCCTGGACACGCAATACGCCAGCCTGCGGGAGGAAATCCGGAATGTGCCTACCACGCCTGTCATACCCGGCACAACGATTACCTTCGAACCCCCGTTGTCGAACAATTTTCAGCGTGATCCATCATCGCTCTTGATCCGTTTCGACCGCCCTGTCAGCTACGATGTACGGCCGGGAGACGATCATCGCAGCCTGGCGATCTATCTGCCCATTGTGCCGGTAGAAACCAAGCCGACTGGCGCGACCCGGAATAAACTGGAGGTAAAGTAAAATTCAGTCAAAGAGAAAAATGTTCTGTTTCACTCAACTACTTTTATTAATTCAGAGAATAACAATATGTGGGTTGCTATACCTTTGATGCTTGTTTCTTTACTTGCTCTTACTTCACTGGCAAAACCTGTTTTCGCCGCAACCGATGAAGGGAAAAACCCCGAAGCCGGAACCGATAACATCAGTCCCGCAAAATATTTCGTGGTGACTCTGCGCAGCAGCTTCACACCCATCTCGGACAAACAGGCCAAACGTGATTTTCCGGATCGCCCGATTTACCTGATTCAGAGCAAGGCGTTTGGCAAGGCCGTCTTTCTCGTGCGCGCGGGCTTTTTCGAAAACTATACCGATGCCCTGGCCTTTCGCGAGCGCGCGCTGGCCAAATACCCGGCGGCACAGGTCAGCGAGATCCCGCGCAACGAATATCTTGTCATCCAGCGTACCTTACCGGTGCCGAAACCGGTGACACCGAAAACTGTGGAACCGAGCATGGAGGCCAAGACGCTTCAACCCAGGCCGGCCCCCACTCCTGCGCCACCTGTACCCACCCTGGCGCCATCACCTCCGACCGGCGTGAGCGTATTTTCGCCAAAAGCCCTCTTTATCCTCGTGCTGGAGGAAAGCAACCAAGCCATCACGCCAGTGCGTGCGCCGCTGCCGGCCGCGCTGAAAAATTCCCTGCTTTACACCACCGAAACGCACGCCAGGGGAAAAACCTTCTATCAATTAAAACTCGGCTTCTTTGAAAAGGAGTCGGACGTCTATGCCGCACGCAAGCAGCTCAAAGACGCCTACCCGCGCTCGCAAGTGATGCGAGTCACGCTGAACGAACAGGGTAACTCCGTGCGCACTGCCTTGGTTGCACCCGGTGTGCCGCCAGCAGCCACCGCGTTGGCGCCGGGAATATCGCCGGGCGCTGTTGCGACAGCACCAGTGTCTGCACCGACACTGCCCGCTGTAGCCCTGGTCCTGCCGAGCACCGAGATGACGCCCGCTACATCCTACGATAGCGATGCACTCGCCTTACTGGATAAAAGCCGTGCGGCAATTGCGCGTGGCGACAACGTGACCGCCATCGCCGCGCTTGACCAATTACTGCGGCTACCGCCCAACCGGTACTCGCAGGACGCGCAGGAATATATCGGGCTGGCTCGTGAACGCACCGGTGAAATCGCCGCTGCGCGCAAGGAATATCAACTATATCTGCACCTCTACCCGATCGGCGAAGGCTCGGATCGCGTACGCCAGCGTATCGCCACGCTCGATGCCGCCATCGCGACAGCACCTACCCCCACTCTCAAAATTGTCAGGCCACATACGGAGGCGCAATCGACCGTTGTCGGGAATTTATCGCAGTATTACTACCATGGCGCCAGCAAACTCGACAGTACAACCCTGGTCCCCACCGCGAATACGCAAAATCTGGCCGGCCTTACCAAAACCGATCAAAGCGCGCTGATAACCAACCTTAATTTCATGCAACGCTACCGCAGCGATGACTACGATAACCGCCTGGTGATACGTGATACCTATACCAGAAACTTCCTGCAGGGCCAGGACAACACCAATCGCCCCAGCGCCATTTACTACGAACTCAAGGACCGCAAGCTCGATTATTCGGCACGAATCGGCCGGCAGCCCGGCGGCTCCAGCGGCGTACTCGGACGTTTTGACGGGGCGCTTGTCGGCTACAATTTTTCGCCAAAATGGCGCGTCAACGTGGTGGGTGGCAATCCGGCCGACGTCACGTACAATTCGCATTTCAGTTTCCTGGGCACCGGCGTTGACATGGGTCCGTTCCTGGAACATTGGGGCGGCAGCCTGTACACCATCGAACAAAAGGTCGACGGCGTCACAGATCGTCACGCCGTGGGAAGCGAAATCCGCTATTTCAGCCAGTCATTCACCATGTACGGACTATTCGACTATGACCAAGAATTCAAGGAATCGAATATTACCTTGATCCAGGGAAATTGGACCGCAACCAGCGGCACGTCCTTACATGCATTGTTCGACCGGCGCAAAACGCCTTCGTTGACATTGTCAAATGCCCTGCTCGGCGAATCCGACACATCGATCAGGTCACAGCTGACGACCAAATCCTACGAAGCGCTCAAACAACAGGCCCTCAATCTGACATCCACGACAGATCTGCACAGCGTGGGCGTGTCACAACCACTGACGCCGCGTTGGCAAACAGGGTTGGACGTGCAGTCGGCGCGCACCTCGAGCACCGTAGGCTCTGTGAACCAGCCAGGACAACCGGACACCGGCACCATCTACACCTACACTGGAAATATCATTGGCACCGGTATCTTCACGCAACGCGATGTCAATGTGGTCAGCATCAGCCACATCAGTGATAAAACATATGATGGCAATTCTTACGCATTGACCAATCGTCTGCTCTGGGGGCAAAACTGGAGCCTGGACACCATTCTAAGCTGGTATAAACAGCACGATTCGAGCACCAACACCGACATAGAACGTTTCTCGCCGACGTTAAAACCGAGTTACAAGTGGAAACAGAATATTACCCTGGACGTGGAATTTGGCGAAGAACACACAACAACCAGGAGCCAGACAACCGAAGACACGAATCGCCGCCGCTACTGGTCACTGGGCTATCGCTGGGATTTCTGAAACAGAACGCTTGATGCGACGTTGTTTTTAAGGAAACTGATCAACTACGCTGTTCACGTTAGTGTAAGACGAAGCTCTGGAAAACAGAATCGTCCAGAACCGACCAAGGGTGGTCGTCCCTATAATATTGGGGTGTCTGTACCTAGGACAACTGCTGTTGATAAGGCAGGTGTTTATCTTGGGTAAATTTCAATTGCTACGTACATTTTTTCTAATACTCATAACAACCTTTTCCGCTCCGCTTTGCCTTGCTGGCGAAGAACTGATAACTACGGCGCATGACAAAGGCGGGGAGACGATTCCCTATGTCCTGAACTACACCCACCTCTCACCAAAGTACGTCATTATTCTATTTCCGGGAGGGGCTGGGAATGTGGATCCACACATGAAAAATGGAAAACTCGTTTATGCGTTCAAGAATAACTTTGTGCTCAGAGCCAGAAATCTCATCGTTGATGATGAATTTGTGACCGTGGCTACCAACGCGTCACAGGTCGAGGAACGCATTCAGGCCATACTTGACGATCTGAAGGGCCGCTTCCCGGCAGCGCAGATATACCTTATGGGTACGAGTAAAGGCACGTTCGACACAATGGCCTTGGCCGGGTATCTGTCGGACAAGATCGCCGGAGAAATACATACATCCTCGTTACAGCGCATTGCATCCTTCGATGCCAGGAAATACAAGAATCGGCAACTGGTGGTACACCATCGACACGACTCATGCCATGCCACGCCATTCAGTGCCGCACAAACTTCCCATGACAGATATGGAACCGAGCTTATCGTCATGGAAGGGGGGATTTCGGCTGGAGACCCGTGTAAACCCTTTGCGCACCATGGTTACAACGGGATCGAGAGCGAGACCATCGCGGCCATCAAGAAGTGGATAAAACAAACGCCTTCCGCGAGCGGCCCAATAAGCACGACACCTGAACCACGGTTAAATTGATTTATTTCGTGGCTTGCTTCTCGTGTGCCTTGGCAATAATGTTGCGCAGATGCTCGGCCTCGGCGCTCTGTGCCGGCAGTTGCTTTAACAGCCTTTCCCACAAGCCGGCGGCTTTTTTTCTGTCGCCCTGCTGATACGCGGCAAAGCCGAGCACCCACAGCGCGTCCTGATTTTCCGGATCAAATTTGACAAGCTGATTGTAGAGTGCAACGGTTTGGCTGCCGACGTTTTTTGGATCCTCGTTGTACAGCAACCACGCGTAATCGGAGATTACCTGTGGATCGTTTGGCGAAAGCTTATACGCCTTGGCATATGCTGCCTTGGCCTGCTCTGCCCGTCCGAGCACAGCATAGGAACGTCCCAAGCGCGACCACCCGGCAGCGTCGTCCGGCTGTTCAGCTAAACGTTTCTCCAGGCGCACTACCATCTCCAACGCCATGGGCGGCACCGACGCATTCTGCGGTTGCTGAGCCTCGGGATTCGAGAGATAGGCGAGCGTCGCCCGCTGACCGATGGCATAAAGACCTGCCGCCGTCAGTGGCAAAAGCAGCCCCAGCACGACCAGCGTGATCACCCAAGGGCGACGGGATTCTTGCGTCCGCACCTTGGCCTTCTTCTTTTTCTTCTTGGTACCGCCCACGTGAGCTTCGAGGTCGCGTAACACCTGCGCCAGATCGGCTTCCAGCCTCAGTCGCTCATCGCTGACCACTCCCTTGTCGATATTACGATCTGTCTCTTCGATATCGAGTTCGTTCAACTGCGACAACAGCCGCGCACGCACTTGTTGCAACTGATAGTATTCTTCATTCCCATCTGCGCCAGCGGTTTGCGCTAGCGGCCGCGCGAGATACCAAACGGTAAGCACGGTGATGATCAGGGCAACGGCCGCAAGCCAGATCATTGGCCGGCCTCTTTACGTGCGACGCGCACCCGCTCGGCGTCTTCCTTGGACAACTTGGGCGGAGGCGGCATGGTCGGGCGCACCCGGTTCCGCAGGAACAGGTAGCCCGAGATGCCGACCAGCAGCAGAATGCCCACCGGCGCGAGCCACACGACCGTGCCCGCACCACGGGATGGCGGGTTGAGCAGGATGTAATCGCCGTAGCGCTCGACAAAGTAATTCATGATCTCCTCGCGCGACTTGCCGGCTTGCAGCTGTTCGCGGATCAGTTTCCGCATGTCGTGTGCCAGTTCGGAGTTGGATTCCGCTACCGGCTGGTTCTGGCAGACGGCGCAGCGCAGGTCCTTGGCGATATCCTGCACTTGACGATCCATCGGATCTTCGCCCACCTGCGTGGCAAAAACCGGCATGGCCAGGAAAACAAACAGAAATAATAATCTACGCATGATATTCACTTCGTGGCAACCGCTGCTCGTGCCGGCTTTTCTTGCGGTTTCCTGTCTGCCTGGCGGCCGCCGAGAGAGAAGAAAAGACCCAGAAGAATGATTACGCCGCCGCTCCAGATAAAACGCACCAGCGGATTGACATAAACATGTACCGCCCATTTTCCTCCCGCGGGGACGTTCCAGTCACCCTCGGCCGCCTCGCTGAGCACCACGTAGACATCGCGCAAAATAGTG
Organism: Sulfurifustaceae bacterium; assembly: GCA_041481225.1. Lineage (GTDB taxonomy): Bacteria > Pseudomonadota > Gammaproteobacteria > Acidiferrobacterales > Sulfurifustaceae > Sulfuricaulis. Next base: position 9,311 of record JBGPBL010000048.1, read on the forward strand.
GAATCGATGCCGATCTCCGTCGTCGGCATCTGTTGGCGGAGGTAACGACGCCGTTCCGGGGCCACGGTCCGGCTGCTGTTCAGGAGCGTAAAACGCCCCTGCACCGCTTCGTAGTTCTCGCCCTGCCGCGAACTCACCCCTTCAAAACGCAGGTGTTCTCCGGCGATATCCATTACATCCCCCGGTGCCATGGCGACCATGAGTTCAGAACGGAAAAGACCGGAACCCACCAGACCCAGGGCGATGATGACAATACCAAAATGCACCAGCATGCCGCCGTAGTGTCGACGGTTGCCCAGCACCGTTCTCCCCAAGGCACGGCCGAGGCTCTCCTTGAGCTGTGCCCGGCGCTGCCGGACGGTGCGCAGGAGATCCGTCAAAAGATTTGCCGCCGCAAACAAGGCTAGCCCAACCGCCACCGGGCCGGTCCAGTGTACCGACCGTAAAAATACCAGCATCACGACAGCCGCCGTCACACCAATCAGCAGCGGCGACAAAAGGCGCGAACGCAGGCGTTCCGGATTGGCCTTGCGCCAGGGTACCAGCGGTCCCACGGCCATGAGCAGCATGACCACAAGGAAGATCGGCACCATGACAGTATTAAAGTAAGGCGGGCCGACAGTAATCTTCTGGCCGCTCAAGGCATCAAGCGCCAGCGGATAAAGCGTGCCGAGCAATACGCTGGCGCAGGCAACGAGGAACAATACGTTGTTCCAGACGAACAACGACTCGCGCGACAGCAGTGAAGTGATGGCCTCTTCCGCCTGCTGGTAACGACCGCGTGCCATGAAGATTCCGAAGGAAACTGTCAACACGAGGGTCATGAAAACAAGGATGTAGGTGCCACGGCCTGGATCGACCGCAAACGCATGTACCGAGGAGAGCACGCCCGAGCGCACGAGAAAAGTGCCAAGCAGCGACAACGAGAAGGTGCTGATGACAAGAAAGATATTCCAGGCATGCAGCATGCGCCGCCGGTCCTGCACGGTAATGGAATGCACCAGCGCCGTGCCAAGGAGCCACGGCATAAACGAGGCGTTCTCCACCGGGTCCCAGGCCCAGTAGCCGCCCCAGCCTAGTTCGTAATAGGCCCACCAACCACCGAGCAGAATACCGGTGGTGAGGAAACCCCAGGCAATCAACGTCCAGCGACGGATTAGCCCGGTCCAGAGTTCGCTGCGCCAGCGGGTAATCAGTGCGGTCATGGCGAAGGCAAAGGGTACGGAGAAGCCGACATAGCCGAGATAGAGCATCGGCGGGTGGAACACCATACCCGGATCCTGCAACAGCGGATTCAGATCATTACCATCGGCCGGGATCGGGAACAGGCGCTCGAAGGGATTAGACAGGAACAGGATGAGGCCAAAGAAACCGACCATGAGCCAGCCCTGCACGGCGAGAATCACGGGAAGATGTTCCGGGTACTGCTTGCGCCCATGCCAACTGACAATCAACGTGTATAAGGTCAGTATCCACACCCACAAATACAGCGAGCCCTCGTGCCCACCCCACAGCGCCGCGATCTTGTAAAACAGCGGCAACAGTGTGTTGGAATTAGCTGCCACGTATTGGACCGAGAAATTGCTGGTAACGAAAGCGTGTACGAGCGCGAGCCCACCAATGGTGGTCAGCACGAATACCGCCACGCTGGCATTAACACTGAGTTGGGCAAGTCTGGGGATACGCAGTGTCTGCGCCAAAATAGGCGCCATGCCCTGAATCAGCGCCACCATGAACGCGAGATAGGCGGAGAAATGTCCGAGTTCGATAAAATTGATGGAGAGGCTGTCCGTAAACACTTTTAAGTCATTTCCAGGGGCGCTTCTGAAAAATATCCGTGGCGATGAATCCTTGTCACATCCGATCCGACGAACATAAGGTTAACTCATCGCTTAACATCCGTATAGGGAAAAGTGATGGGCGCTACAACCGGTTGTCTTGATAATTGAACGACTCGTATGAGCTTCATGGGAACAAAATTCACCGGATATCTATTCACAGAATCTGTGCATAAGATTGTGTGTAAACAGGCCTGAGATACCCTAAAGCTGCCACATTACGAATCAAGTGTTAGGTTGAATAAATTTTAAACAAATGGCAAATGTCTTTACAAACAAGATGTTGCTTATTTTCTGAGCATTTCGGTGGCTACACGTAATTTCTGAGTGTTTATACGTTAAGATTTTTTCTGTTGTGTAAAATCCACCACAGGAAACACCCGGAAACAGCAAAGACAATTGCATGCAAACTTCGCGTCAACCTGATCCTGCCAGCTTTCTCCGGCGCATGGGCGCTGTCCTCTACGACGCCCTGCTGCTTTTCGCAATTCTGATGCTCGTCAGTTACCCCTATGTCTGGCTGACGGATGGCGGCAAACCGGGTTTTCTTGTCAGAAGCGCCTATCAAATATATACATTGACGATCGGTTTCTTTTTTTACGGCGGCTTCTGGGTTCACGGCGGGCAAACCCTTGGGCTTCGCAGTTGGCGTCTGCGCCTCGTGCGCCTCGATGGCAGACCGATCACCTGGATGGACGCCTTCAAGCGCTTTGCCAGCGCCATCCTTTCCTGGTTGCCTCTCGGTCTTGGATTCCTATGGGCATGCTTCGATCGGGGAAAGCTCGCCTGGCATGACCGGTTGTCGGGGACCAGATTAATCCGGCTGCCTAAATCGCGGAAACCATAACTGTCATCGTGAAGAAGATTCCCGAACTCTTGCTTAAGACACCGGAATAAGCACAAAGAGAGTTTCCAGAAGGGATCACTGCCTTGCGCATCACATTACCTTGTGGATCATAGTCCGGGTTGCTATCTCCCTGGGGTTAGACGACGCAGCACATACTTTAACTGCAGATGGAAACGATACAGGCTCCCCGCGATCGAATCGGTGGGAAGAAATCTAACGAAAAAACGCAGTGCATAGGCGTGCCAGAGGCCAGGGAAAAGGTCGCAAGCCTCGCGTAAGTGTTCGAGTGCAGCTTGTCGTTTTCCGAGCTCTAGCGCAGTACGTCCTGTGTAGGACTGGTACAGGCCACGGATACGATTAATCTCCGGATCGGATTTGCGCTTATTCCAGAAAAGTTCATCGAACAACGCAAGCCGGTTCAAGGCAAACCGATATTCATTTATGCCGGTGGCAAGGTGGCCCTCCGCGAGGCGGCGCCCGCTCGCGCCCACATCGTGCTTGAGTGCACTGGGGACCGTAATCATGTTGGCACGGAAGTGACGAAACAGTTGTCCCAAAAACCGGTAGTCGGCCGCTGAACGATAGCTCTCCAAAAAAGGTCCGATTGTTTCCAGCGCATGGCGTGTAAGCACCACGACAGGAAGCCAACCCAGATACCCCCAGCGAAGATATTCAAAGATATTTCCGCGATAGAGTTGCGCGGTGTTTCCATGATCGACCCGTCTGGCAATCTCCCGCCCCCAGTCACCAAGAGGTTCCCGGGTTTCGTACACGCGCAAATAATCGTCGGTATCGCCGGACGGTAGATCCAACATGGAAGACCCTGTCTTATGCGCCATCCGGACGAACTTGGACAATACCTGATAGATATCGTGCCGTACTGGAGTATCCGCTCCCCAATACTTCAAAAACTCGGTCATGACGAAATGGTCACCCGGAGACGACTTGAGAAAAGCAGTAGTGATCTCGAGAAAGTGCGGTAACCACTCGTCATCGGAGTCGAGAAATGCAATAAAACGGCCACGGCTCTGACGCAGTCCCTCATTCCGGGCAACATAGCACCCTTTGTTTTCCTGGCGGATAAGTTTTATGCGTGGATCAACCCCGGAAAAAAGAGATGTCGTTCCATCCGTTGAGCCATCGTCGACGATGATCAATTCCCAATCGTCGAAAGTTTGGCGTCGGACACTCTCTATAGCGCGTCCGATCGTATCGGCGCGATTATAGGTGGGCATGATGATGGAGACTTCGGGCATCTTCAGCGGTTTTTCGTGATAATAATGTTATTAGTTAAGTTTAGATGACTTTCTGAACCTCACCATGTCTAAAAATGGGGGGTTCTGAGGGCAGAATATCCATTTCCCACGGTTCTCCGGAACAGCAATCTCTGCCCGTACAGCCTCCTCTGTTGTATTTCAGCATAAACACGCCTAACCACGCCTCGCCCGCAGATTTCGGAAATTAACAAAAGTAAGATCCAAAACACGCTAAAAAACGGTAGCAGGAAGCAAGGGAACGCCCAGTGTTTGCAAGTCGATAACAATCCTGCCACGGGGCCGCACAACGATTCGTCAGAGATTGGATTTAGTCGAGCAATGCAAACCGTGAATGCCATGTCCATGGCTATATGCTGGTACGGTTGCCGCCATCGATGGGAGAAAAAACTGTCGTTTCTGCTACAGCCCGCGCGCGGCACGGCGCAGCAAATAAAGTGCTATGAGGAAGAAGAATACAGTCGGTATCAGAGCACCCACGATGGGCGGAACACCATAAAGCAAACCGAAGTAACCGAATCCCTGATTGGCCACCACGAAGGCGAGTCCCAGCATGACACCGGTGAACACCCGTTGGCTTACCCCCCCGGCCCGGTTGGGACGGAAAACAAACGGCGTGGCCAGCAGCATCATGGTCAAGGTGGCGAGCGGCAGAAACAGCTTCTGCCAGAACACAAGCCGGTAGTTTCTGGTGTCCTGGTTATTCTGCTGCAAATGCTGGATATAGTAGCGGAGCTGCTGAATGGACAACCCTTCAGGCTGGACAGCAAAAACCGAGACCACATCCGGGGTGAGCTGGGATTGCCAATCGTCCGTGGGCACGTGGCGCGATTGGACCGCTTCTTGCCCGATAATCAAACTCTGCTGCACATCCTCAAGACGCCACCTGTCACCGGAAAAAAACGCGCGGGCGGCAAAGGTCTGCGCCCGTAAATATGAATAACCGCTGAAATCGTAGATATTTACCCGCAAGAGACTTAAATCGGGTAACACTTCACCAATGCTGACGAAGGACGTTCCACTACGCAACCAAATGCCGGAGCTCTTCTTTTGCAGTCCCTTGGCAAGCGCCTTGGCGCGCCCAAGTTGGGCCAGATTCTCTGATGTCGGTACTACGTATTCGCCCACAAGAGAAGCCACAAGAGTAAACACCAAACCAATCTTCATCGTCGCCAGCACAATGCGCGCCACCGACACACCCGCAGCACGCATGGCGATCAATTCAGAATTGAGCGCGAGCGTGGACAAGCCCATGATTGTCCCGATCAGCGCTACAATCGGAAACAGTTCATAAATCTGGCGCGGTTGCTTCAGCACAACATACTTGATGAGCTCAAACAATCCGAAACCTGCCTTGCCGTAATCCGACAACCCTTCCACCAGCACGAAAAAAGCCGTCAACGCCAAAAATACGCCTAACACCAGCAACATGCTGTAAAGCACGTGACGCGCAATCAGCCGGTCAAGAATGGTAACCATATCAGCGCCGGGAAATGCCGAAGAAGGAAAACAGCGGCCGGTTATGCGCGCGGCGCACCAACAGATAGCCAGCGATCAGCGCCATGCCCACATGGACCCACCACAGCCCAAGCATGGGAGGGACCTTGCCGCTTCTGATCAATGTCTGGCCAAGGCCCAGCAGATTGGAATAGATAAAATACACCAAAATCGCCACGAACAGATTGGATAGACGTCCGCGGCGGACATCCGTGTAGGCAAACACCATGGCATAGATCGATAACACAAAAAGAGCAATCGGCTTGGCAATGCGCCAATGCAATTCGGTGAACAGGTGACGGTCACCCGAATTCAACAACAATAGCGTCGGCGTCCCTTCCACCGTGAGTGGAGCCTCCTCAACTTTTTTTTGCTCGATGCGTAGGTTCAGTGTGCCGAATACTACAATGCGGTAATTGACCATGCCGGGCGCGCCGTCATAGAGAGTCCCCTCCATGAGCGCGATAAACTTGTCACCCGTTTTTGAGTCGATGAACGGATGCCCAGACTTCGCCACGACAACGCCTTCTTTACCGGTTTCGTAGCTACTAACAAATACGTTCTCCAGGTCACCATTATCCTGAATCTTCTCCGCGTAAATAATGCGTCCACTCCCGGGAGATTCCGTGAATACTCCGGGAGTGATGAGGCTCACCTCGGAGCGGTGGGCGCTTTCATTTTTAACGTTCTCGATATAACGGGCGGCGAGCGGCGATAAATAAAACGCACCGAGCGACACGACCAGCGCAAAAATCAGTCCCAGAACCATCACCGGCCGCAACAGTTGCATGAGCCCCACACCGCAGGCCGCGAGCACGGTCATTTCGCTGTCGCGGTACCAGCGGGAGAGTGTCAACAGCACGCCGAGATAAAACCCGAGTGGCAGCAACAAATCGAGCTTCTTCAGCGTCTGCAGACCGAGCAAGACAAAAACCACGTCTTCGGCCGTTTCCCCCCGCGCCGCGCGCCCAAGCAGGAAGGTGAGGCTCATAAACACCATGACGATGAGCAATACCACGGTGATGGCCAGGCTGGAGATAGCGGCCTCCCGGTAAAGCGCGCGCTTAATGATCAAGGTACCAATACCCGAGTGTGTTTTGACAAGGGGCAAGCAAACAATGGAAAATGCCGTCTGGTGACGGAACTGGGAGACTCATGCATGAAACGACCGTTTTGTCCGCACAGGCGTCCTTAACAACTTGATTGCAAAACGGAACCGTGACCGGAAACCGACAAAAATATACCACATCTTTTACCAGCGGGACGTGAAATAATTCAAGGAATTGGCATGGAATACATCGTCAAAAGCGGTACCCCCGAAAAACAACGCAGTGGCTGCATCGTGGTCGGTGTATTTGAGACACGCAAACTCTCAACGGTGGCCGGTCAAATCGACAGGGTATCGGGAGATGCCATCAGCGCCATCCTGCGCCGCGGCGACCTCGAAGGAAAACTCGGACAGACGCTACTGTTGCACAACATACCGAACCTGCCGAGCGAACGCGTGCTGCTGGTCGGTTGCGGCAAGGAAAAGGAATTCAGCGAATCCCGCTATCGCGAAGTAACCGCCAAAGCTGTCAGCGCGCTCAAGGACACGGGCGCGACGGAAATCACCTCCTACCTTACCGAACTCGAAGTCAAAGGCCGTGACATTGCCTGGAAAATCCGTCAGGCCATCGAAGTCACCGAGACCTCGCTTTACCGCTTCGACCGGATGAAGAGCAAACCGAACAACGGCCGGCGCGCCCTGCGCCGCATTGTTCTCGCCGTACCGAAACGTAGCGATCTGCCCACCGGCGAACAGGCCATCAAGGAAGGGCAAGCCGTGGCCGGCGGCGTAACCCTTGCGCGCGATCTCGGCAATTTGCCGGGAAATATTTGCACGCCCACCTATCTCGCCGAACAGGCCGTGGAGCTTGGAAAACAGTACAGTCTTAAAACCACCGTACTGGAAAAAGAAGAAATGCAAAAACTCGGCATGGGCGCGCTGCTGTCGGTATCGCGTGGCAGCCGGCAGCCGCCGAAACTGATCGTTCTCGAATACCAAGGCGCCGCCGAGGGCGAACCGCCGATCGTGCTGGTCGGCAAGGGACTGACCTTCGATGCCGGTGGCATCTCGATCAAACCCGCCGCCAACATGGATGAAATGAAATTCGACATGTGCGGCGGGGCCTCGGTACTGGGAGCCATCAAGGCTGCGGCCGAACTGAAATTAGCGCTTAACATTGTCGGCATAATCCCCAGCTCGGAAAATCTTCCGGACGGGGATGCCAACAAACCGGGCGACGTTGTCACCAGCATGTCAGGACAAACCGTTGAAGTGCTGAACACCGACGCCGAAGGACGGTTGATCCTGAGCGATGCCCTCACCTACGCCGAACGTTACAAACCCGCGGCCGTGATCGACATCGCCACACTGACGGGCGCCTGCGTGATCGCCCTCGGTGCGCACGCGAGCGGCCTGCTGGCCAATAACGATCAGCTCGCGCGTGAAATCCTGAATGCCGGTAAATACACCTACGATCGTGCCTGGCAGCTGCCGCTGTGGGACGAATATCAGAAACAGCTCGACAGTAACTTTGCCGACATGGCCAACATCGGTGGGCGCGAGGGTGGCACCATCACCGGTGCCTGCTTCCTCTCACGCTATACCAAGCAATACAAATGGGCACATCTCGACATCGCCGGCACCGCCTGGAAGACTGGAAAGGAAAAAGGCGCCACCGGCCGGCCGGTGCCCTTGCTGACGCAACTCCTGATCAACCGCGCGAATAAAGCATACGATGGGGGCAAAGCGTGACCCGGGTCGACTTCTACCTGATCGAGAAAGAACCGGATGGCGGTAAGGACATGACCGTCTGCAAGCTTGCACACAAAGCCTTCCGGCTCGGCCACCGGATTTATATACTGACCGCCGATCGCGATGAGGCGCAACGTCTCGACCGGCTGCTCTGGACTTTCAGTGACGGAAGTTTTATCCCCCACGGCTTATCTTCGGAGAAAACCGGCACGGATTTTCCCGTTCTTATCGGCCATGAAGAGCCACCCCCCGCCTACGAGGATGTACTGATCACAATCGCCGCTCAAGTGCCAGATTACTTCAGTCGGTTCCAGCGCGTGGCGGAAATTGTAGATAGCAGCGAAGCGAACAAGGCAATAGCGCGTGAGCGTTTTCGTTTTTACCGGGACCGCGGCTATGCGTTGCAGACACATACTCTTTAACCGGACAATAACGGCATTGAACCGTTCATGACCACGGGTGATCAAAAATCCAGACACAAACCCTCTGAGAAAGTCACGCTCGAAGAGGTGCTGAAATCGCTGCAGGACATGATCCACACTGACCTGCTCGAAAGCGAGCATGTCTCCCTGACGCAGCCTGGCGAAGAACCAGACAATACCCCAAACGAGGAAACACAGCCCAAGGGGCGTGAGGCACCGGCGATTGAGGATTTTGCGTCGCCCTCACCTGTCTCCGGGCCGGTGAACCTCGGGGCGGTCATGCGCTCACTGAAAGATCTCGTGAATAACGAACTTAACGTCGGCGATGAAGCGAGATCATCTGGCGACGCCGGATCCGCGTCCCGGGAGTTGCGCGGGCCCGAAACGGAAACAAATCCTGAAGTTGAGGTAGGTCCGGTAGGTGCTGAGGACAGCTTGCTGGACAGCCTTGCGTCCTTTCCCGAGGACGTATCGTTTCCAGAATCTGATGCCATCCCTGAACCGACTTCCACCGCTTCGGAAATAGAGGCGATGGAATTCGAGACGGCACCGGAAGAAATCGAGGCCGCCCCACTGCCTGTCGATACCTCGGACACGGTTCAACCTAAAGCTTCTGAACCGGACGAGGTAGTTTTCGGAGCTGAAATGCCGGAATTCGACACGGAAGCGGAACAAATCGAGGCGGCACCGCTGCCTTTCGACACTTCGGATACCACTGCTGCACCTGCCGGTGAAATTCCGGCTACTTCCGGCACGGAAGACGAATCCGCCAACACAGAACAGCCCGCGCCTAAATCAAAACGCCCCGACAAGAATGCCCCGCCAGGGGGATTGCAGCATGAGCTGTTGCTTGATGAAGCGCCTGCGCATACGGAGGCGCCTACTGTTCTCGAGTCAGAGGGAATTCTGGCGGCTGTCATTGACAGCGACACAGAGCCTGCATCTGAAACCCCCGCACCTCTCGAAAGCGCGAATACCGAAACGGTGTCCACGCAGCCCTCCACCGAACCGGAAGCCCCACCGGAGTTTCTTGAGCCTGATGCCGTGCTGGAAATTCCGGCCATCGAAAATCCCCAGGCACCATCGGCGCTGGACAGAGCGGCAATGAAGATGGAAATCGACGCGCCTGCCCAGGAAGCTCAAAACACGCCCGCGATCGACTTCGACGCTATCACCCTGGATGAGCCCATCGAGGAAAGCGCGCCCGTTGCCCCTGTGGCAGTCACCCCGACCACTGAAAGCGTACCAGCGCCATTGGCGGCGGGCCCAGCTGTTGATGAAATGAAAATAGAGGCGCCTGTGCCACAGGCCATGAGCATGCCGTCGATCGATTTTAATACCGCCTCTCCGGAGAAACCCGGCGAGAAGAGTCAACCAGCAGCCCCCTCTTCAAACCCTTTGCCTCTGACAAGCGACTCGCCTATGCTGAGCGTGGAATTTTCCCCATCGTCCGCGACACCGGCGAAATCAGCGCAGGAAACACCGTCCGTCGCTGAAAATAAAACTTCAGCCATCGAATCGACAGGTAAACCGGCAGCTGCACCAGTGGAACCACCAAAGCAAACGAAACTTGACGATATTCCTGTACTGCAAGACGTGGTCAACTCTCCCGCAGGAAAAATAGCCACCAAGGAACCCATGACGGAAATGCCGTCTCCATCGCCGGATCACACCCGGGATGCCGTCATCCGGGCCGTGGCCAAGCTCAATATCGAACTGCGCAAATCCGGCGGTTCCGGGCTTGACCCAAAGCTCATCAACCGCTTGCAGCAATACATGCGTGAAGAACTGGAGAAAACCACTAAAAAAGAAGAGTGAAAAATTAAAAATTAGCCCTTAAACTTGCCCCTCTTCATCTTCCGCCTTTGCCCGTTTTAATGAGCCAGAATACCCATAACCCTGCCGATGGCAGCCCTTCTCCGGAAAGCACCCTGAGCAAGTCCTACGATCCGCACTCGATAGAGAAGCGGATTTACGAAGCCTGGGAGCAGGCCGGTGATTTCCGGCCAAGCGGCCGGGGCGTTCCCTACTGCATCATGATTCCACCACCCAACGTCACCGGCAGCCTGCACATGGGCCACGCATTCCAGGACACGCTCATGGACGCCCTTACCCGCTATCACCGTATGCAGGGCAACAACACCCTGTGGCAAGCGGGTACGGACCACGCCGGCATTGCGACCCAGATGGTTGTCGAACGCCAACTGGGGGCCGAAGGTAAAACCCGCCACGACCTCGGGCGCGAGGAATTTGTAAAACGTGTGTGGAAGTGGAAGGCCGAGTCCGGCGACACGATCACGCGCCAGCTGCGGCGCATGGGCGCCTCACTCGACTGGTCGCGCGAACGCTTCACCATGGACGAAGGACTCTCACACGCCGTGACCGAAGTCTTCGTACGGCTGCATGAGGAAGGGCTGATCTATCGCGGCAAGCGCCTGGTGAACTGGGATCCCGTGCTGCACACCGCCGTGTCCGACCTTGAAGTCATCTCCGAAGAAGAGAACGGCTTTCTCTGGCATATCCGCTACCCCATCGCGGGAACAAAGGAATATCTCGTCGTCGCGACCACACGTCCCGAAACCATGCTGGGCGACGCCGCCGTGGCGGTGCACCCAGAAGACGAGCGTTACCAGCAGTTCATCGGCAAGGCGGTTGAACTGCCGCTGACAGGCCGGATAATCCCGGTCATTGCGGATGAATATGTCGACAAGGAATTCGGATCCGGCTGCGTGAAGATAACCCCGGCACACGATTTCAACGACTACGAAGTCGGCAAACGTCATAATCTCCCGCGCACCAGTATTTTCACCATCGACGCCAAGATCGAATTGCCCGGATCGAAATATCAAGGCCTCGACCGCTTCGAAGCGCGCAAGAGAATCGTCGCCGACCTCGAAGCCGCTAGCCTCATCGAGAAAATCGACCCGCACAAGCTCATGGTGCCGCGTGGCGACCGCAGCAATGCCGTCGTTGAGCCACTTCTTACCGATCAGTGGTACGTAAAGGTTTCGCCGCTGGCTGCCGAGGCTATCAAGTGCGTTGAAAACGGGCGCATCAAGTTCGTGCCGGAGAACTGGACCAAAACCTATTACGAATGGATGCGTAACATCCAGGACTGGTGTATCTCGCGCCAAATCTGGTGGGGCCACCGCATCCCGGCCTGGTATGACGACCAAGGTAAGATATACGTCGCGCGCACGGAGGCTGAGGCACGCACCAAATTCAAACTGGCTGCGAATATCACGCTCAAGCAAGACGAAGACGTGCTCGACACCTGGTTCTCTTCCGCCCTCTGGCCCTTCTCCACCTTGGGCTGGCCGGAGCAGACGAAAGAACTGAAAACCTTTTACCCCACGAGTGTGCTCGTCACCGGTTTCGATATCATTTTCTTCTGGGTTGCGCGCATGATCATGATGGG
>JBGPBL010000049.1:0-21033 GCA_041481225.1 Sulfurifustaceae bacterium
ATCGATAGCAGCGATAAAGCGATCGTGCGCACCATCATTGCCATGGCACAAAGTCTGGACCTGGAAGTCATTGCCGAAGGGGTTGAGACGGAAGAGCAACGTCAATTCCTCCTGAAATACGGCTGCACTCGCTACCAAGGGTATCTGTTTGGCAAGCCAGTACCGGTTGAGCAGTTTCAGGCATTACTGAAGAAGGGCTGATCGCTATTGTTGGGGCGGATGGCGGATGGCCGCTTCAGAGGAGATTGACCGGCTAAAATGGGGCGATGTTGACCGATCACTTTCGGTGTTGGCGCCGACCGAGAATTGATCAAATACCGGGCTTTATACCGATTGATGAATGACCAGGGCTGGACCGATAGGAACTAAACAAAAGCAATCTGTTATGACATGATCCGCTGGTCAGTACTTCATTGGTGCGGGTGGTCAAGTTTCACCTGGCGCCAACATTCGTGAACTTGTTCAGGGCCGAAGCAAAAACTCACGTCGGCCAATGGCGCGTGAGCGCGGGACCCTAATAGGATCTCGAGTTATGTTCTGCTCCATGACAGTTGAGGGAACAACTCCCGTGACTTGGCTGGGCCGGATTGGGCATAAATTGGAGCAGCCCGGTGGTCTTGGACGGGCCCACTACTGGATTCCCGGCTTTGGCGACCGTCATGAAGTTGATGAGGTGTGTGTTCTGGCGCGAACCGTGGGCGTCGTGGCACACGGCGCAGGAAGTGTTCTGCAGTACCACATGCGTGTTGTGCGGAAACCCCCCGAAACCCTGGAACAGCGTAGTCCGGTCGTGACAGCTGTAGCACAACGCGTAGCTTGAAAACGACTCGGTGACGGGATCTCCGGCCTCGTATTCCTGTGCCAGGATAGGCTCATAGCGCGAACCGTGAGGACCGCGGGGGCGGATTCCGGCAGGTGTCCACTCATCGTTGTTGTGACAGTCGGTGCACGCGACCTGGCTGGCGGATGTGTACCCCGGCAAAAGACCGAGGATCGTCGTGTTCTTCCCCGGCGCCGCCACCGGGTGATACGAAGCGTTGTTCGGGTTGATATTCAAACGGATGTTGCGGGTGTTGTCCTGGCGCAGGTTGCCCGGCGTGGTCGGTTCCGTCATCCCGTGGCACTTGAGACAGACCTCGTATTCGTAGTTGGCAGAATCAATGCGACTACCGCCGATCGTCACACCCAGCACGCTACGAAGCCGACCCGATGTCATCGGTGGCTGCGCCGCCGTGGACGTCACGGCGTGCGGATTGTGGCAATCCGCGCAGGTAACGTGCCGCGGCATGAGCGCCGGTTCCTCTTTCGGATCGTGAATCCACTGACTGCTGTCCACCGGGTGGCGGAAGGGTTTCAAGAACTCCATCTCGATGTTCTTGTCGGCCACCGCACCGTTATGGCAGACGGTGCAGTTAGCCGGTTCCATGCCCTGCGCCAGCAGACGCTGCGAGTGTCCAGCGGCGTGCGAGCGATGGCAGTTGAGGCAAGCGTTGTCGGCCACCGTAGCGAAGGCCCCGTCAGGCCATGGGCTGGCCGCGGTTCCCTTCCACGTGGCGGTGGACGTGGCATGGCTCGAGTCGTTCCATTTGGACAATTGGTGGCAGCTAGTGCAGAGCGTGCCAAGACGGTTATCCATTCGCAGAAACTTGGGCTGCCGGTCCTCATGCGGATCATGACAGGTGGTGCACTGAAGCTGGTGGGTATCGTCCAGGTGGATCGTCGACGGCAGTGTCGACGGATCGGCGAGTTGCCCCCGCCGCAGGGCGAGCGCACTATCGTAAACAAAAGAGATTGGGTGATCTGCAGACAGATTGGTCCCGAGAGCATTTTTCCCCGTGAGCGGCCCCAGTACGAAATTGCTGCCCTTGGGCGGAGCCCGGAGACTGCCGAGCGCCAGAACGCCATCATGGCAGGAGAGGCACAGGCGTGAGGCGCCGGTGGGCTGATTGAGTGTCGCCTGCAGGGTACTGCTTTCATAGAGCGTGTAGGTAACGCCAGGAAGCTCCCGGTTCCAAAGTGCGACCGTCGGTTTGGCGTTATGCGGTGTATGACAGAAAACGCACAGGCCCGCGGGCTGCGTCACCCGCAATGTTCCCGGGCCGGTGGGGGTGAGATTGTGCACGGTGCGCGCGATCTGGGTCTGGGCCTCCGCCGGCGCAGACAGAATTAGAAATACGGCAAACGCCATGAATAGACCACCCATCCTGAAGGATGACGCTCGCTGCCTGCACCTAATGTGTGTCATGGATTCCATGCATCGTTACCGGTCAATGGCCACCCACAAAGTCAAAAATTTGCACGCGTCGATTATAGGCATCGGCCACGTATATCCGGTCCTGCGGGTTCACGAAAATTCCCGCCGGGATCCAGAATCGGCCCGGCTGTGTGCCGCGTTCCCCGAACGCGAGCAGCAGGGACCCGTTGCGTTCAAAAATCTGCACCGTGTCGAAAAGCGCATCCACAATATAGAGATGACCCTGGCTGTCGGTCGCCACCCCCTTGGGTGACGCAAGGCTGCCCGAGACATCGCCATGGTAGCCCATCTTCCAAAGAAATTTCCCCTCACGGTCAAAGGCCTGAATGCGATAATTCAGCGCATCGGTCACAAGCAAAGTTCCCGCTGGGTCCAAGGCCAGATGCGTAGGGAAATTGAATTCTCCGTCTGCACTGCCCCGCTTTCCCCATGCCAGAACAGGTTTGCCGTCGTGGTAGGCGACAATCCGGTGTGCCACCGAGTCCACGATATAAATCCGTGCGCTGGCCTCGTCGTACGCCAGCGCCGCCGGCCGTTCCAGGCCATCTTCGGGGAGCACTTGGAGAAGCTTCCCTTCCCGGTCCAACAGAAATATTTTCTTAAGCCAGGAATCCGCGACAAACACGGCGCCATCGCTGCGGACCGCCACGGCCACCGGTGAGACCAGCAAGGTTTTACCCACTTGGTGAATTTTGATGAAACGCCTCTCGGGAAGATTGAATATCCAAAGCGCCTGAGCGCCCGGATCGGCCACATAGAGTACGTCCCCGCGCTCTGCGACCCCCGTCGGACGGATGAAATATTCATCGGTCTTACCGGTTAGCGTCTCTATAAATCGCTGAAAAAACGATTTCGAGATCCCCAAATCATGCGGACCGGAAAAACTGCGTACGTAACGGATACGAGGCGCGGCGGGTGATTTGGGCCAGACAAGCGTCACGACAGGCGTCTCCGGATTTGCCACCGGAGGCGCCGATTCACAACCGGCCACGGTCAGGACCAGTGTGCTTAGTATTATCAGTATCCGTCGGCTGCGCATCGTGGCCTCACAGAAAACGTCGTATCACTCTCAGTTCAATGCGCCGATCCGTGTTCTGGACCGGATGGCGCTCGCGCTCGCTCCAGGTCAGGGATGGCAGAATATCAAGCAACCCTATCGTGCGTCGCGCCCTAAGGCCCGCCTCGCGAATGGTCTCGGCCGGCACCTGGCTGTCCTCAGCAACACGCACCCCGGCAAACGCGTTGGTGTACCAACCACTCGGCGAAACCCCGTCCAGGGTGAAACGCACAGAGCGGGTTTTGCTTTCCCGGACCGGCAGGGTGTACTCCGTGAAGGATTCCTGTGCGTCGATCCCCAGCGTCAGATTGTATCGCGGCCGGTAGGAGAGAAACTGACCGTACTGCCAGCGGTTGTACGCCAGGTGCCTGGAATCCAGGATCTCGTAGGCGGCGCTGGCCGTCCCCCGAACCGAGCCACCTTCAGCACGCATCTCAACTCGCGCCGTGTTCTTATTTTGACTGTCGAGAAATTGCGCATCCTGCCCCCCGAGCAATGACTGGTCGAACGCCTCGTGCGCATAGGACAAGGCGATCCAGCTAAAATCAATACCGCCGCTCAACCACCACGCCGCGGTCGAGAACCGAATGCTGGGTGCCACCTCGTAGGAATAACTAACAACCAGGGGATCACCCGCCAGAATTACCGCGCTCGTCGCCAGTGGGATAATCTTGATAAAGTCACCCTCCTGCAGGATATCGTAATCCACCCCCGGCGTGGTCAAAAGCCGGACGCCGCCGCGGGTATCCACCACCACGACGGTCGGGGTGAGGACAAAGGAATTGCTCAGCGCGAATCCGGCGACGCCGCCGAGTGGCGAGGGCGCGACGTGCGGCTCGTCTATCACATCAATCCGCGAAACCTTCAGGGCGTTATCATCGATTTGATAGCGCCCACCGAGGCGCGCGAACACGCGCTGCCCCGGCGCGAGCGTGCGCTGATAATTGAGGTCAAGCTGACCGGAGTAGTTCGTGCGTTCGCCCTGGTCGCTCGGAAGTTCCGAACGCATGCCTTGCAGTTTGTATGTCGTGTTCAGATTCCGATACAGCCGCTGTTGTGCCGTAACCGTTCCGCTCTGCGTCGTCGTGGATGCCGTCTCGGTACCCACGCGCACAAACACGTAGCGGTAGTTCGTGGACAGGTCTTCATTATGCTCGATGCGCAGTCCCTCATCGAGGGAATAGTAAAATGTCTGCTGGCTTTTGCTAGTGTAATCGGAGTAGAGCAGGCGTGAGTCCCAGCGGCGGTTAAGCCGGGATCCGAAATCCAGGCTGGAAGCGAGGTTCGCCGACTGGGTCTGATACGCCGATTGCGGACGCAGGCTGTCCTGGCTATCCGTGGCCTCGTAGCTTAAATTGATATCCGCCGTTTCAAAACCCTTGTTTGCCTCAACATTCATGATATGGCGCGTCTCATCCCGCGCGAATCGCTGGCCAAGGATGTCCGTCACTTCCTGCGTGTGCTCCTCACGCGCGCCCAGCGTGGAACTGAAGTAGGGAATGCCCCAGTCCCGAAGGAAACTGTCGTCGCGCAACCGGAATGAACCGCCGCGATTTTCAAGGGTCAAGTCAGACCGGCCGCCGAATTCACGGTTGGTGACGTTTTGATTCCGGGTGGCAAAGACCCTGCCCGAATAGGGCTGCTCACTAAGCAGGCCGGCATCGAATGAGTAGCCGATCAGCCTTCCATCCTGGGCGCGCTCGTCGTCGTTGAAACGGTCTTTATCCTGAAACAGGCCATAGCTCAGACCCAGGTTACCCGTGAGCAGCCGCGGGTCGAGGAGGTAAAACCCTTGGTTGCGGATACTGAGCCGCTCATCGTAGCGGCGCCGGGCATCCTCGTTTAGCGGGGCATTGTCCGTGCGCGTTTGCTGGTGCTCCCACACGGAGCCGAGTTCGACGTCGCCTTGCCAGGCCCCAAAGCCAAATACCGGTTGGGCGCCGGCTTTATCGGCCATAACCATGGTCATCGCTTCCATGATTACCACTATTCCCAGTTTCCGGGTCCATGGATTCATTGGCGGTGGCAGCGGGGGCAGGTTTCGAACGTTACTTGAAAGGCCGTTTTTCCGTTGTGGCACACGCCGCAGTACTTGCCTTCCCGAACCTCGTCCATCGATATGTCGTCGGCGCCCTCCTTCATCTGAAAGATCGCCTCGTGGCACACGTAGCACTTGAAGTTCATCCGGTGCACCCAATGGGGAAACGCGGCGGGGGGGAGTTCATCGACACCGGATGTTTTGTGCTTAAAGAAAATAGTACCGAAGTCGCCCGGGTCGTCGTCGGCCACCGTCCCCAGCGGCAGCCACAGCGCGGCGACCATCATGAGAGAAATAGCGACACGCATTACTTGGGTCCTGCCAGCGCCAGATGGCAGCGGGGGCACCCCGTGGGCACGGCGAAGGACACCTTGCCATGGCAGCGACCGCAATATTCGCCGGCGTAGATCTTGGCCATCGTGATCGGATCGCCGCCACGCTGCATCTTGAATATCCCCGTATGACAGTTGGCGCAGGCGAGCCACTCGGTGTGCTGTTTATGCGGAAACGTTACCTTGAAAAACGGTTGGCCTTCGGGGATCAACTCGAGGGTAAGGTCGAAAGCCGGCTGGTCCGGGGCCTCGGGCTCCAGCCCCGCTTTAGGTTCGACGAGTTTCTGCTCCAGCGCGGAATCCCAGTCCACTCCACCCGCCTGCTCTTTCGGCAAATTCACCAGCAGCTGGTGCCAATCGGGTTTTGGCGGTGGCGGTTCCCACCCACCTACTGGCTGAGGGGCGGGCGGTTTATACGGATCTCGTCGCGGGTGATGCACGACCAGCTTGGGTTTCACTACTTCTCCAGACCTTGGCACCTCATCGAAAATTTTAGACAAGACGTGATATCGGGTTTCCGTGCTGCAGCTGCCGACCGCCATGACTCCCAGTGCCATTGCGATCATGAGCAGCCACGCCCGCTGGCAACGCATGGCTGCTAGGGTTTGGGCAGGAAGGTACGCCGGATGAAAAGGGCGACCCGCCGGATATCCTCAGGACTGAGGATGCCATTCCACGGCGCCATGGCGGTACCCGGCTTTCCGTGCGCGATAGCCTCGGCCATCTCCTTCGGGCCGAGGTCTTCCGTCTCTTTGGCGTTGATGAATTTTCGGGGATGCGGAACCAGGGCATGGCCCAGATCGGTATTGCTGTCGCCCTTCTCGCCGTGACAGCTGACGCAGTTTTGCCGGTAGATGTGCTCACCAACCAACACATCCAGCTCCGATTTGGTCACCCCGGCAGGCAGCGGTTCCTCGAGGGTTCGGACGTAACGCATCACGTCGATTATCTCCGCCGGATTCAGCAGCCCTCCCCAACCACCCATGGACGTCCCGGGACGTCCCAGCTTGATAGCGCTGTACATCCGTCCCTCATCCATGCGTGCCATTGCGACCGGATCGGCGAATTTGAGCGGGGGAGGACGAAACACCTTCGCGGCGTTGGTGTCGGAGTGGCCGTCGGTTCCGTGGCATTCCGCGCAATCTCTTTTGTAGAGGCGGCGTCCGATTTCTATGCTGAGCTGCTCAGCCGTAAGCGTCGGCGGCCGGGGAGCGGTGAGGCTTCGGACATGGTCCATGATGTCGCCGATTTGAAGCTCGCTTAACACCGGCCCCCAAGCGGGCATCGCTGTCCCCGGTCTGCCTTCCTTGATGGCCCGGTACATATGGTCATCGGTCAGGCGCGCCATCTCCACCGGATCGGAGAAGTTGCGCGGTGGCGTCTGCAGCAACTTGGCAATCGGCGTATCCGCGCGGCCACTCACGCCATGGCACGTGGCGCAACGTCTCTCGTACAACGCCTTGCCCGACATGCGCGCATCTTGAGCAAGAATCCAGGCGCTCGACATCGCTGCCCAGGCGCAAACCGTCCCCAGCAGCAACATCCGCAGGATCAACTGCATTTTCATTCGCGTCTTGGCTTTTTTAGTGCTCACGCAAGGCTCCTGCGCAACTTTGTGCGTAGATATTTTTAAGTGCAGGATAAACCTGATGTCATCTGGAAACCACCAGAATTTACATAGCGACGGGCGCCATCCTGGCGCCCGTCGCTATGTCTCTGTGTTATCGAGCATACCGACAAAAAGGACCGGGGCATCCTTGCCCTAGGCCCCTTTGCGGTTAAGCTTACTTATTGTGACACTGCAAGCAGATGTAGCCGCTCGCTGCATCACTCCCCGTCAACTTTTCACGGAGAAAGAGGTCGTCCACCGAGGCCTTGTTGTGGGGGTCATGGCACGATGAGCACTCAATGCCGGTCTTGGTTGCTACCGGCCCCGCCGTGATGTTCCCGGCACCACTGTCGTTGAACAGGCGGATATGAGTACCATTGGTACCGGAACCGGCATTCCATGGATCGGATTGCCATTCTCCCGTCTGAAGATTAGCGCCGTTCGTGACGCCGTTGTAGGTGTTCGCTGTGTTGTTGAAGGGGAAGGGCATGGCAACAGGATGATTACCCGCCATGCTGCCTGTGGCCGTGGCGATCTGCATTTCGTCCCCCGGCGTGTTGTGTTTCATCGTATTGAGCGCACCCGCGCCTGTGTGCGACGACTCCAGGAACCAGCTAACATCACCGATGGCCACGCTGCCATCGTGACAGCTCAAACACTTTGCCGAGGCGCCCTTGTAGGTGTCGCCCTTGAAGGTCGCGAACGTCGTGCCCGCCGTGGTGGCCGGGACATCCCACTGGAAGTTGTTCACGGATAACGTGTGGTTCCACAGCAGTTGTGTCGTGATGGCTCTGTGCGGCGTGTGACAGAAGGTGCACAAGCCTACCCCCGCCGTCGCCGCCGCTGGGTCACCGTTATGGGTTGAGGTAAAGTCGTGAGCGGTATTCGCGATCCCCTCACCACCGCTTAATGCCCATGAGGAAACGGGCGCCAGTACCATCAACGCCGCCCCCATGATTACAAAATTTCTCAATTTCATTACTTATCTCCTCTAGTCGATATTAATGGCGCCTCTTCGGCGCGGATGGCAACTACCCCCTGCTTTTCAGACACCACATCACCTCCTTTCGTTTGCTTGATTGGGTTGAGAAAACTGTCGTCCGCGGTCGTGTTCACCAGTTGATAGACCTCGACGCGATGATTGAGATAGTCGGCCACGTAAATCCGATTGTTCTTGTCAATCGCGATCGCGGTGGGGTTCTTCAGCAGCCCCGGAATGGGCCCGCGACCACCAAAGAAGATCAGGATCTGGCCCTTCTGATTGAAGACCTGGACGTTGCTCCAACCCGAGTCGACGACATATACGTTTCCGAAGCTGTCGAGGGCGACTCCCTTGGGTTTGTCGAACATCCCCCAACCGTTGCCGCGGCTGCCATAGGTCTTTACGTATTTCCCGTCAGGGTCGAACATCTGGACCCTCGCGTTGAGAGTATCCGTGACGTAAAGGTTGCCTTGCGGATCGAGCGTAATGTAGGTGGCAAAAAGAAACTGGCCCGGTCCGCTGCCCTTGCCTTTGCCGATGGTTCCAGTCAGTTCCCCGCGCATGTTGAAAACCTTGATATTGTGCCCCTCGGACTTGGTGTGGCTGCTGTCGACGAGGTAGATCTTGCCGCGCTCCCGGTCGATGGCGATGCCGCTGGGGCGCTCGACGCTGGGGTCGGTGATAAACTGGACTTTCCTGCCCTGCCGATCGAAAACACTGATCCCCTTCTTCTCCTGCTCGACAACGTAAAGCTGTTCCTGGGTATCGAGGGCGAGGCCCACGGGCCGGGCAAGTTGCTCATGCTCGCCGATCTTGCTGAAGGTTTTGTTCGTAAAGTCGAAGACATAGACGGCGAGGCGCGTAAAATCGGAGATGTAAACCCGCTGGCCGTCATCGGAAACCGCAAGCCCCATGGGTTCGACGACGCGATTGGGCGCGGGTTTCTCGCCGCTGAGGAAACTGACCAGCTTCTGGCTGAAGGTGGTGTCGTGGCCGAGGTCTTCGTCGCTCACGATGCTGCGCACAAATTCGACGCGCGTCGTCAGCGGTGGCGCCGGCCACACCAAACGTTCTGGCCCGGCCTCCTGGGTGGTGACACAGCCACTCAGGATCGCCACGGATCCCCCGATCAGGATCCCACCCAATGCTACCTGAACAAAATGTCGCGCCAACTTCATGAGAACCTCCTTACAGCGACTGCGTGCGTTTGCATTTCTTGAATTCGTTTTCCTGGGCCTGTTGAAAATTAACAGACTCCTATTTCGTCAGGCTTCTGACAAAAGCGACAACGTCCCGGATATCCCCGTCCTTCAGCGCCGCGCCCATGGCGGGCATGAGCGGAGATTTGCCCACCGCGGGACCGCCTTTTTTGATGACATCGACGAGGTGTTGGTCGTTCAGTCCCGCCATGTAGGTCTTGTCGGTCAAGTTCCTGGGTTTCGGGTTGAGCGCCGCCGCGGCGGGGGCGTCTCCTTTCCCGCCTGATCCGTGACACGAAGCACACTGCTGGGCAAACAGCGCTTTGCCTTTGTCGACATTCCCTTCGGCCAGCGCCAGACTTGGAAACAGTACTGCGGTTAACATGACGACCAAGCTTCTTGTTATGTTCTTTTGCACGATGTTGTCCTCAATTTTTTTTGAACTTTTTCTTGCCCCATTTGTCTCTTGATATGCTGTCCTGCTTCGTCTTGATGCCGGTGCTTCCTTGCGCCGACAATATTTCATAAGAGGCGGCCGACACTCATTGCGTGCAGTCAATCATTCCCGATTTATTTTCTGTGGCCACACGACAGGGGGATCACGGGGTGTAATATCCGACATACGCGGTCAGATTTTCCCGCTCACGCCGCGGGCAGGAATCGTGGAATGGTTATTTCATTCCGCTAAATCCATGAATTTCCTTCCAAAGGCCGATATGACCGACGGCGCTAGTGCGAGACCGGCAGGTCACAAGATTTGATCTAAATCTGTTGGTCCTAGCTGAAAGAGCCTATAGTGGGAACGGCCTCAATACGTGGGGCATGCCTGCTGGGAGGTTAGTGAGTGGAGTCTTGCTTCTGTCAGATAGCCGAATGCATTCTCTGCGGAGCCCAGTTGCATTCGCAAATGCCTCCGGAACAGGTATGCCAGATCCGCGGCATGCTGAGCAGACATTCTTACGCGGCGCGGGAATTATTGTTCCGTGAGGGCGATCCCGGCACGCATCTTATTCTCATCCGCGAAGGTCTGGTCAAGCTCACGGTTTCGGGCGCGGATGGCCAGGAACAGATCTTTGGCTTTGGCGAGCCGGGCCATATCATTGGTTTCGATACGGTGGATGACAAGACCTATACCTTCACCGCCGAAACGAAAACCCCCGTGGTCGCCTGCAAGATTCAACGCAAGGACATGTTGCGGGTCCTGGAACACAGCCCCAATGTCTCGTTGCGTGTCGTCAGAATGTTGAACAGCGAATTGGCGCGGGCGAACGGATTAATCCGGGTGCTCGGCCAAAAATCCCCCGTGGAAAGGATCGCGACGTTTATTCTTTCTTTGGCTCCCCAGAAACACGATCCTTCCAGAAAACTGCTGCTGCCCTTATCGCGTGAAGAAATGGCGAAAACGGTGGGACTTCGGGTGGAAACAGTGAGCCGGGTCATGGCGGATCTCCAGCGTCGAGGCGTGATCGAGGCGCCGCGCGGTCACATCCGCATACTTGATTTTAAATCGCTGCGTTCCCTCGGAGGGATTTCGAGCTTACCGTCCCAAGCGGCGGGCAATCCTCCCTTCCTTTCCCTCCTTCGCGCCAGGACATGACCTTACCCCCAAATTCCGGTCCATTGTAAACTTCGGACCTGCTGTCCAATTGCAAGTGGTTGTTAAGTGCTCTTTGGTAAAACATCAGCAAACACAAAGTCATCACGATGAACAATATCGCCTACAACTATTTCTATTTTCTCTTTGAACATTGGGCCATCGAAAACAAAACTATGGAATTCTCCATTTTCGCCACAAGGGTCTATAGTTTTAGGCAGTGAATCCAGAAAATCTTCATCGAACTCTTTGCCAACGAATTCTTTTGAAATTTGTTTGGGGTTTATACATGTAATTACCGTTTTCAGGCCGCCGTTAATCATTTCTCTTGATAGCTTGTCTGTCGGTATACCCCAGATGGGGAAAATGGGTTTAATTCCTGAGCCTCTTAACTTTTCTTCTCTATAGTTACGCACATCCTCAAGAAATAGATCACCAAAAGCGAAATACTCAATATTGTCATTTTTTGCTCTTTCAACAAATTGACCCATTATATTTTCATATTCTGCATTGCTACATGGATAGGGTATTTCAATTATTTCGAGAGGAAGGCCAATGCTTTCTGCCTGTTTTCGTAAAAGTTCAACCCTTACGCCATGCATGGCAACACGACCAAACTCTTTATTGACCGTGCAGAAGAGGCCGGCTAAAGCAATTTCTGGATTCATCTGTAATTGATACAATGCCCATGCACTGTCTTTTCCGCTGCTCCAAGACATAAGAGTTTTTCTTTTCATATTTCCGATTCCTTCATGTACCTAGAGTGCTTAATTCATTGACGGCGCAACCAATTTGTCAGTCAGCGTCAAGATAACCCTCGCGGACACCCGCAAATAGGGTTCTCGGCCATTGGTGTACGGCCCGGCTGGTCCTGTGGCGGTAAAGCATACCCTGCGCATTAGCGCTCGAATATAACCCAGAACAGTATGCAAAACACAAAGTGCACTAGAGGGGCACAAGCGCGCATTTGCATAGACCAATGCAGATAGTCAGGGGACACCAAAAGCACAGTCTACTGATTGAACGGCCGCTTTTTGGTAATTCGAACGTCCGGTCCTGGGGAGAGTGTATGGCCGGTCATGGCCGAAGTTTGTCCATCACCCAGTCGGCGAACTCTATGCTTTTTGGAGTAGCAAACTTCCGCAGGCGAGCTGGGTCATTCACCGAAACTGGACTGTCTTTTGTTAGAACCATGGTGTGCACGAAAGCATAGGTTGGCCGCAAACGGGAACCAAAGTCTGACCGCGACTACCCTCGTCGAATGCTAGTCGACGAGCCGATACCCAACGCCAGTCTCAGTGGTCAGGTGCTTTGGCTGGGCCGGATCGGTTTCGAGCTTCTGCCTAAGATGAGCCATGTAAGTTCGGAGATAATGGCTATCCTCGATGTGCGACGGCCCCCAGACTTCCTTCAGCAGTTGCCGGTGCGTGAGCACTTTGCCATTGTTGCGGATCAAGACGGTCAACAACCGATATTCGATAGCCGTCAGATGAATCTCCTGATCCTGGCGGTAGACCCGCCGGTTCAACAAGTCGACCTTGACGTTACCGAAGCAAAACTCGTGCGTTTGGTTGTCATCCGCGGCGGTGCGTCGTCGCAAAGCAACCCGAATTCGGGCGATCAACTCGCCGACACCGAAGGGTTTGGTCAGGTAATCATCGGCACCCGCATCGAGCGCGTTGATCTTTTCGGCTTCCTGGGTTCTCGCCGAGAGCACGATAATCGGCAGATCGGTCCAAGTGCGAAGATCGCGGATGACCTCAACGCCGTCCCTGTCGGGAAGACCGAGGTCGAGAATCAACAAGTCTGGTCTTCGGGTTCCGGCCTCGATCAACCCCCGTTGCGCGCTCTCCGCTTCGTGGACCCTATAGCCTTCGGACTCCAAGGCGGCGCGAACGAACCTGCGGATCTGCGGCTCGTCTTCCACAACCAAGACGGTGGCTCCTTTCATGTCCCTGCTTCCATCTTCGGCTCGGCCGCCAATGTCGGCGGATTCCCGAGCGGTAACGTAAAAACGAAACGCGCTCCGCCTTCGGGCGCGTGCTCGGCCCAGATTTTTCCGCGGTGTGCTTCCACGATGCTGCGGCAGATCGCCAGGCCGAGGCCAACTCCCGGTATCGCCGATTCGGTCGTGCCGCGCATGAATTTCTCAAATATCTCCTTATCCTTGCCGGGCGGAATGCCGGGGCCGTTGTCCGCGACCGACACTTGCAGATGATCGCCGCTTACCGTGGCATCGATTCGCACGGTCGCATCCGCCGGCGTGTACTTGGCGGCATTCTCTAAAAGATTGGACAAGACGCGCTCGATCAACACGGCGTCGAACTGCACCAGCGGCAAATCCGACGGCACCGACGTTGTGATCCGGCGTTCCCCCAAAATCACCTTCGCCGCGCGCAGCGCGCTGCCGATGACCTCCTCGATAGGCTGCCATTCGAGCCGGAGCTTGACCTCACCGGCCTGGAGCCGCGCCATGTCCAGAAGATTATGCACCAGCCTGCTCAGACGATTCGCCTCTTCGAGAATGGCCGCTGCGGATTCCGCCTGGCCGGGCGACAGGGACGGCTGGGACACGGTCAACGAGTCGGCCAGCCCGATGAGGGCCGTCAGCGGCGTGCGCAGATCGTGCGACAGCGCCGACAGCAGCGAATTGCGCAGCCGCTCAGATTCCATCCGGACCAGCGCGTCGCGCGCCACGTCGACGAAGTGCACACGCTCGATCGCAATCGCGATCAGCGTGCCAAACGTCTCCAGCTGGCGCCGTTGTTCCGGAATCAGCAACCAGCGCGGCACCGAAGACTCGATGACAAGCACGCCGCGGATGCGCACCGGCGCTTTTAATGGTAGATACAGGGCTGGGCTCGCCGACAAGGTATCGGTCCCGAAGCCGGCCGGTTGCTCGTGATCGTAGGCCCATTGCGCCACCGCGAGATCGAGATGCGCCGGCTGCTTTTTCTTATCACCGGCGGCAAAGAGGCGCTCCTCGAGATCGGCCAGCACCACGGCGACCTGGGCCACAAAACTCGATCCCACGAAACGCTGGCTGATTTGCACGACCTGCTCGGTTGTCAGAGCCGAAGAGAGCTCGCGCGCCATTTCGTAGAGTGCCTGCGCACGGCTTTCACGATGTTCGGCGACACGCGCCTGATAGCGGAGACGGGCCGTGAGCTGTCCGGTAATCAGGCCCACGATCAACATGATCGCGAACGTCAGAAGATACTGGACATCGGCGACCGTGAATGAGAACCGCGGCGGAACGAAGAAGAAATCGAAAGTCGCCACGTTCACGATCGCCGCAAACGCGGAGGGCCCGCGGCCAAGCCATACCGCAATGAGCACCACCGCCAGGACGTACAGCATGGCGATGTTGGCGAGATCGAAATACGGAATCAGCAACGACGCGACGCCGGTGGTTACGCCACATCCGGCGGCGGCCCAGAGGTAGCGGATCGGCTTGGACGAACGGCTCTTGTCGTATTCCCGACGCTCGCTACCCCAGCGGCGGCTGCCGAGCGTCGTCGCCGAAATCTCGTGCGCGACCTGAACCAGATCAATGTCGGGCGCAATCCGGGAGACCCGCCGCCCGACCGAAGCCGCCCAGGGCCGGTACCACGGGACCGGCTCGCGTCCGATTACCAGCTTTGAGACGTTGCGCTTACGCGCGTGGTCGACGAGCGCCGCGGCCACACTGTCACCGGGGATCGTCGCCGTCTGTGCGCCCAGCTCGTGCGCCAGCTGCAGCACCCGGAGAATCCGCTGGCGTTCGCTTTCCGCGAGCCGTTGTAACGACGGCGTTTCCACGTAGACCGCATGCCAATCCGCGCCCAAGCGGTCGGCCAGGCGCGCGGCCGCGCGCACAACCTGTTCCGCACCGGGGTCGGGGCCGATGCCAGCCATCAGGGTATCGCGCGTTGGCCATACGCGTTCGATATCCTGCTTTTCGCGGTAGGCGCGCACGTCCTCGTCGACGCGGTCCGCGGTGCGGCGCAGCGCCAGCTCGCGCAACGCGATCAGATTGCCCTTGCGGAAGAAATTCTCGAGCGCACGTTCCGCCTGTTGCGGCAGGTAGACCTTGCCTTCCTTCAGACGATGCAACAGTTCGTCCGGTGTAACATCGACGAGGACAACGTCTTCGGCTTCATCGAGAACCGTGTCGGGCACCGTTTCCGACACCCGTATGCCGGTGATCCCTCCGATGACATCGTTCAGGCTTTCGAGGTGCTGAACATTCAGCGTACTGTAGACATTGATGCCCACAGCCAGCAACTCCTCGATGTCGTGCCAGCGGCGCGGGTGGCGTGAGCCCGGCACATTCGAATGCGCGAGCTCGTCCACCAGAATCAACACCGGCTTGCGCGCAAGCGCCGCGTCGAGGTCGAATTCCTTGAGGGTGCGGCCGCGATACTCGATTTCCCGCAGCGGCAGCACCTCCAGCCCCTGAAGCAGCGCGGCGGTTTCCTTGCGGCCATGTGTTTCTACCAGACCGACGACCACGTTCACACCTTCGGTTTTGGCAGCCTGCGCGGCGGCGAGCATCGCGTACGTCTTGCCGACGCCGGCCGAGGCGCCGAAAAATATCTTGAGCTTGCCGCGTTGATGCTGCTCTTCCTCGCGGCGAAACTCGGCAAGCAATCGATCGGGATCGGGTCGTTGGTCGATCATGGCGGCTAGTATAAGACACTTTAGTTCATGGAGTCCGGACGCCGAACCCCACCGAGCCTGCGGATGGCAGCCGCTTCTCAAAAATTACGTGACATACGTCGCCATTTCATTTTGATTCTTTTCCTTCTTTTGATCTCGCATTCGCAGCTGCAGGTCAATTGTCGTCCGTAGGCCACGCGGTGACGGGCTTCGTTGACCAGGTGCTCCTTCTCGCAGGTCGGACAACGGTATACGTGAAGACTTTCCTGCTGTTCCTTCCACGGCGCCCGGGTGGCTGCCGTGGCATCCGGAGCGCCTTGCCGTGGTTCTGCGGCATCCGTGCGGTTCATACAGCCTGTCTCAGAAAATATCTCCAGTCCTTGCGATTTCCCCAGGATAGACGGGCACCCAAGGCGCCCGATGTTCTCGCCGAGCATGGAAAAGTCGTACAAGGGTCGCATGGGAAGATGCGCGCGATCAGATGGGAGTAACGGGGCCGATTTCGCCATGCGGCACGGTTTTCATGATCACGCTCACGGCATCGGTCGCCGCCGATTTCGTCAGGACGAGCCAGACGCGCATTTTTGTGGAACGGGGTACTGCCTGGGTACGCAAAAGCTCGACCGACTTGCCGCACGCCGAGATGACCGCCCGTCGTACCCGGTCCACGTTGGCGGCCTCGACAGTGATGAGCAGCGTCGCCAGCTGTTCGCTTGGCGCGCGGCGGGAGAGCGGTGCGACGGCGGCATGCATCTCCATTTCTCCTTTCAGTGCAACCCATCGAGTGCGAGGTTGAGCGCCAACACATTCACCCGCGGCTCGCCAAAGATACCCCACTGCCGGTCTTCGGTGTTCTGCGCCACGATATCTCGCACAATTGCCGCATCGAGTCCGCGCAGGCGGGCGACCCGCGCCACCTGGTAGTCCGCAGCGGCGGGACTAATGTGCGGATCGAGGCCACTCGCGGAGGCGGTGGCAAGGTCCACCGGCACTGGCGCGGTATTGCCGGGATCGGCGTCGCGCAGGGCCTTGATCCGGGCCGTGACCGCATCCGTCAGAGCCGGGTTAGTCGGTCCCAAGTTCGAGCCGGTCGAATTGCTCGCGTTATAAGGATAGGGTGACGTCGCCGACAGCCGGCCCCAGAAGTATTTCGGGCTGCTGAACGGTTGACCGATCAACTCGGAGCCGACGGGTTTACCGTCTTTCAGGATCAAACTGCCGTTCGCCGGTTTCGAGAGGAGTGCCTGGGCCACGGTGGTCACCACGACCGGATAAACAAAACCGGTGATGACCGTCATGTAAAACAGCATGGCAAAACCGGATTTCAGATGATTCCACATATCATTTCTCCTCTTAACTTACACCAGCCCCAGACCGACCAAGGCCATATCGATCAGCTTGATGCCGATGAAAGGCGCGATCACGCCACCGAGGCCATAGATCAGCAGGTTGTCGCGCAGCAGTCTGGCGGCGCCGACGGGCCGGTAGCGCACACCCGTGAGCGCGAGCGGAATCAGCGCGATAATGATGAGCGCGTTGAAAACCACCGCCGACAGGATCGCGCTTGCCGGCGTCGCGAGATGCATGATGTTGAGCGCGTCGAGCTGCGGGTAGGTCGTCGCGAACGCCGCCGGGATGATGGCGAAGTATTTCGATACGTCATTGGTGATCGAGAAAGTGGTGAGCGCACCGCGCGTCATGAGCAGCTGCTTGCCGATTTCCACGATCTCGATCAGCTTCGTGGGATTGGAGTCGAGGTCCACCATGTTCCCGGCCTCCTTGGCCGCCTGGGTGCCGGTGTTCATCGCCACCGCCACGTCCGCCTGCGCCAGCGCCGGCGCGTCGTTGGTGCCGTCCCCGGTCATCGCCACGAGCCGTCCCTGGGTCTGGTGTTCCCGAATCAGCTTGAGCTTGGCCTCGGGCGTCGCCTCCGCCAGAAAATCATCCACGCCCGCTTCGGCGGCGATGGCGGCGGCCGTGAGTCTGTTGTCGCCGGTGATCATCACCGTCTTGATGCCCATGCGGCGCAATTGCGCGAAGCGCTCCTTGATGCCGCCCTTGACGACGTCCTTCAACTCGATCACGCCGAGCACCTTGGTGTCCTTCGCCACCACGAGCGGCGTGCTGCCGCGACGCGCCACCTCGTCAACGAGGCCGTCAATCTCGGCCGGGAAACGACCGCCTTTGGATTCCACCCAAACGCGGATGGCACTGGCCGCGCCCTTGCGGATCTGGCGCCCTTCCAGGTCGACGCCGCTCATGCGGGTCTTGGCGCTGAAATGAATGAAGGTGGCGCCAAGCGCGTGGATATCGCGCTCGCGCAGGCCGAACTTCTGCTTGGCGAGCACCACGATGCTGCGCCCCTCGGGCGTCTCGTCCGCGAGCGAGGCCAGCTGCGCGACGTCTCCCAGCTCGTACTCAATGACGCCGTGCGTCGGGAGGAAATTGGTCGCCTGGCGGTTGCCGAGCGTAATCGTGCCGGTCTTGTCGAGCAGCAATGTGTCGACGTCGCCGGCCGCTTCGACCGCCCGGCCCGAGGTCGCAATCACATTCGCACGCAGCATGCGCCCGATGCCGGCGAGACCGATCGCCGACAACAGGCCGCCGATGGTCGTCGGGATCAGACACACCAGCAGCGCGACCAGCACGGTGATGGTGACAGGCGTTCCGGCCTTGGCGACCTCGACGCTGTAGAGGGAGAACGGCAACAGGGTTGCCGTGGTTTTCAGAAAGATCAGCGTAAAGCCCACCAGCAGGATGAGGAGCGCAATCTCGTTCGGCGTCTTCTGGCGTTTGGCGCCTTCGACCATCGCGATCATGCGATCGAGGAACATGTGTCCCGGATCCGAAGTAACACGAACCACCAGCCAGTCGGACAGCACCTGGGTACCGCCGGTCACAGAAGAAAAGTCGCCGCCCGCCTCGCGGATCACCGGCGCGGACTCGCCTGTGATCGCCGATTCATTGACCGAGGCAACACCTTCGACCACCTCGCCATCGGCAGGAATCACATCACCGGCCTCGACCAGGAAGACATCGCCTTTGCACAGCTGGGAGGAGCCGATCTCGGTCACCCGTGTACCGTACTTCGCCTCGGCGAGTTTCTTGGCGACGCCGGTGCGCTTTACGCCGCGCAGCGCTGCGGCCTGGGCCTTGCTCCGGCCTTCGGCGATGGCCTCGGCGAAATTGGCGAACAGCACGGTGAACCACAGCCAGAACGTGATAGCCAGGATGAAACCGGCCGGGGCCTCGCCCTGGCCGACCAGGGCCTGGAAATACAGAATGGTCGTGAGGATGCTGCCGAGATACACCACGAACATCACCGGGTTCCTCCACTGGTGCTGGGGCAGCAGCTTGAGGCAGGCGTCGATCAGCGCTTGCCGGAAAATCTCCGGGGTCACCAGCGACCGGCGCAACGAATGGGTGGGGATGGCTTGCGTACTCATTTATATGTCTCCTTGAAACATCCGAGGTGCCGGATCAATGGACGCCGATCATGGTCAGATGCTCGACGATCGGCCCGAGCGCGAGCACCGGGAAGAAGGCAAGCGCGCCCACGATGACCACGGTGCCGACTAGCAACACAACAAAAAGCGGTGTATGCGTCGGGAGCGTACCAGCGCTCACGGGGATCTTTTTCTTCGCCGCCAGCGCCCCGGCGATAGCGAGCACCGGCACCATGAGCCAGTAGCGGCCAAACAAGATGACGATGCCAAGTGCGGTGTTGTAGAACGGTGTATTCGCCGAGAGCCCCGCAAACGCACTGCCGTTGTTATTGGCAGCGGAGGAGAAGGCGTAAAGAATTTCCGAGAAGCCGTGCGCCCCGGGGTTGGCGACGCCGGCCTTGCCGGCATCAACCAGCACCGCAATCGCCGTGCCTACGAGGATCACGAATGGCACGAGCAAAAGCGCAATCGCCGCCATCTTCATCTCGAATGCCTGGATCTTCTTGCCAAGGTACTCCGGCGTGCGGCCGACCATGAGCCCGGCCACGAACACGGCGACGATGGCGAAGATCAGCATACCGTAAAGACCGGAGCCGACGCCGCCGAAGACCACCTCGCCCAGTTGCATATTCCACATCGGCACCAGCCCGCCGAGCGGCGTGAAGGAATCGTGCATCGCGTTCACCGAGCCGTTCGAGGCAACGGTGGTCGCGGTCGCATACAGCGCGGAATTCACAATCCCGAAGCGCATCTCCTTGCCTTCCATATTGCCGCCGGGCTGCAGGCTGCTCGCGGTCTGATCGACGCCCAATTTCGACAACGCCGGATTGCCGGATTGCTCCGCGCCGACGCAGAGCGCAAGCATGGCGATGAAAATCACGGTCATCGCGGCCAGTACCGCCCAGCCCTGGCGCGTGTCGCCGACCATGCGGCCGAAGGTGTAGGTCAGCGCCGCGGGGATCAACAGGATAGAGATCATCACGAGGAAGTTGGAAAACGGCGTCGGGTTTTCTAATGGATGGGCCGAGTTGGCATTGAAGAAACCGCCGCCATTGGTGCCGAGATCTTTGATGGCGATCTGCGAGGCCGCCGGGCCGACCGCGATCACCTGTTCCTTCTGGGTCGCCTTTTCGGTGACGGGATTGCCCTTCGCGTCCTTGATCGGCTGGCCTGCGGCGTCGAGCTTAGGATTGTCATATTCCACCGCCTCCACGAGCGGCACCGTCTTGGAGGCCGAGAAGGTTTGCACCATGCCCTGGCCCACGAGCACCAACGCCAGAATGAGCGACAGCGGCAGTAGGATATAGAGCGTGCTGCGGGTGAGATCGACCCAGAAATTGCCGATGGTCTCCACCGTCTGGCGCGCGAACCCGCGGATCAGCGCCACCAGCACCGCCATGCCGCTCGCCGCGGAGACGAAGTTCTGCACCGTGAGCGCCGCCATCTGGGTGAGGTAGCTCATCGTGGTCTCGCCGCCGTAGCCCTGCCAGTTGGTGTTGGTCGCAAAGCTCACCGCGGTATTGAAAGAAGAGTCCGGGCTGACCGCGGGAAAAGCCTGTGGGTTGAGCGGCAGGTAGGCCTGCAGCCGCTGCAGCGCATAGACCGCGAGCGCGCCGAGCAGATTGAACACGAGCATGGCGAGCGCATACTGCGTCCAGCGCATCTCCTGCGTCGGTCTCACGCCGCTGAGCCGATAGAGCAGATTTTCGAACGGTGCTCCGAAGCGATTCAAAAACGCGGCGCGGCCTTCGTAGACGTTGGCCATGTACGCACCGAGGGGTTTCACCAACAACAGCAACACGCCCAGATAGAGCGCGAGCTGCAAATAGCCGTTGCCAGTCATCAGAATTTCTCCGGGAAGAAGAGTGCGACAACTAAGTA
>JBGPBL010000050.1:0-20685 GCA_041481225.1 Sulfurifustaceae bacterium
AGGGCCAATGGACACGAGCAGGGAAAGCACAGCCATTTCAGGGGTTCGCCCCCTGTCCCAACAGCCGGGCATGTTCCCGGACCGCGTAACGGTCGGTCATACCGGCGATGTAGTCAGCGACGACACGGGCCTGGCGCGTGGTATCACCGGCATTTTCCGGCTCATGCCATTTATCCCGATACTGGGGCGGCAGGAGTTGGGGATCCTGCATGAAGGCCGTGAACAGCTCGTGCACGACCTTCACGGACTCATTCATCATGCGGGTTACCTGTTCATGGGCATACAGATTCCGCCGCAGAAAGCGTTTCAACTCTGCCGACCTTTCGCGGGTCTCGGCAGCGAAGGCGATGAGCGATGTCGGGTGCTGGCGTACGTCCTCGATACCCTGGACACCGGATTGCCGAAGCAAGCGCTGGCTATTTTCAATCAGATCGGTCACCACGCGATTAATCATGCGCCGCACAGTCTCATAAATGGCGCGACGGTCCGCCAGCACGGGATACTGCTGGCGCACCTCGTTGTATTGCTCAGCAAACAAGGCGACGGAGCACAGCTGCTCCACCGTGAGCAACCCTGAGCGCAGGCCATCGTCTACGTCATGATTGTTGTAGGCGATCTCATCGGCGATGTTGACGAGTTGCGCCTCAAGACCTGGCTGCTTCTTCTCCAGAAACCGCTGGCCCAGTTCGCCGAGCACCGATGCATTCCTGGGGGAGCAATGCTTGAGGATGCCTTCACGCGTCTCAAAGGTAAGGTTGAGGCCTGGAAACTCGGCATAGCGCTCTTCCAGCACATCCACCACGCGCAACGATTGCAGATTGTGCTCGAAACCGCCGTACGCTTTCATGCATTCATTCAGCGCATCCTGACCGGAATGGCCGAATGGCGTATGTCCAAGATCATGCGCCAGTGAGATGGCCTCGGTCAGGTCTTCGTTCAGGCCCAGGGCCCGTGCGATGGAGCGGCCGATCTGCGCTACTTCGATCGAATGGGTCAGGCGCGTGCGGAACAGGTCACCTTCGTGGTTGACGAAAACCTGGGTTTTGTATTCGAGGCGACGAAAGGCGGCGCAATGAATGATGCGGTCGCGGTCACGCTGGTACTGGGAACGGTTGGCCGGGCCGGGCTCAGGATAACGGCGGCCGCGCGAAGCCTGGTCGGTAGCGGCATAGGGGGCGAACATGCTCAAAACCATTTCACGAATTATCAGGACGGGAACAAGATGAACAAGACAACCTGTTCATGGTTGTCATTCAGGCCCCACGCACAGTATTGAGAGTCGCGCTGAGCGCCACCGACGGAAAGTCATCCGTCACCACAGCCTCGCCGAGACGCTTGAGCAGTACCAAACGCAATTTACCACCCAAGACCTTTTTATCGACGGCCATGAGATCGAGAAACTGCTGGACAGACAACCGTGCCGGTGCCACCACGGGCAATCGGGCGCGCGCGAGCAGCTTCGTGATGCGCGTGACATCGCTTTCCTTGAGCCAGCCGAGCCGGTGAGACAGATCCGCAGCCATGGCCATGCCGGCCGCGACTGCCTCGCCATGCAGCCAGTTGCCATAGCCCATGCCGGTCTCGATAGCATGCCCGAAGGTGTGGCCAAGGTTCAAGGTGGCGCGCACACCGGATTCGTGCTCATCCGCGACGACCACCTCCGCCTTGTTCTGACAGGAACGATAAATAGCTTCGCTCAGGGCCTCGGGGTCGCGTTTGAGCAGCCTGTCCAGGTTAGCCTCGAGCCAATCAAAGAACCCCGGATCGCGGATCAGACCGTACTTAATGACCTCCGCGATTCCGGCGGACATCTCCCGGTCAGGCAAGGTATTGAGTGTATTGGTATCGATGATGACGGCACGCGGCTGGTAGAACGCGCCGATCATATTTTTGCCCAAGGGATGATTGACGCCGGTCTTGCCTCCCACCGAGGAGTCCACCATCGCCAGCAACGTCGTGGGCGCTTGGATAAACGGCACACCACGCTGGTAACAGGCCGCGGCAAAACCGGCCATGTCACCGATCACCCCGCCGCCCAGGGCAAGGATGGTTGTCGTGCGATCGCAACGCGCCGCCAGCAGCGCATCGAAAATGCGGTTCAACACCTCGAGCGTCTTGTATTGCTCGCCGTCGGGCAGGATCACATCCAGGGGGTTGAACGCCTCAAGTCCCCGCCGCACTTTTTCCAGATACAGCGGAGCCACCGTTTCATTGCTCACCAATACCACACGGCGTGCGGCAATGTGCCGGGTCAGAAGTTCCGGCTGGCGGAGCAGGTCCGCCCCGATATAGATCGGGTAACTCCGCTCGCCAAGGTCAAGATTGAGAGTTTTCATTCGCCTGAGTGGCTTCCAGTTTTCGTACGATCTCGCGCGCCACGCTGAGCGGCGAGCGATGTGCCGTCTCGATCACGATGTCCGCGGTTTGGCGATAAATGGGCTCGCGCGATTTTAGTATTTCCTCGAAAGTGTTACGACGGTCCGCCGTTTGCAGCAGGGGCCGGTTCCGGTCACGGCGTGTGCGTTTGAGCAGCGTATCGATCGGGGCGTGAAGATATACCACCATCCCGCGCCCCTGGAGTGCGCGTCGGTTGTCTTCCGACAGCACCACTCCGCCGCCGGTTGCTAGTACCAGATTCTGCTTCTGTGTAAGTTCGTCGATCACGGCGGCCTCGCGGCGACGGAATCCGGCCTCGCCCTCGATTTCGAAGATCAGCGGGATGCCGGCCCCGGTGCGCTTTTCAATTTCCTGGTCGGAATCCTGAAAGTCCTTGCCCAGAAGTTCGGCGAGATGACGCCCGATAGTGGATTTCCCTGCGCCCATCGGTCCGATCAAAAAAACATTGCCCGGCGTTTTCATGCCGGGCAGGTATGCCAGTATCTTGGGAAGAAATCAAGCAAACCGGATACGGACAGCCGGATTGCCTGCGGCTCGATTAGTGCAAACTTATGTTTTCGGACATGATTCGCGGTGTCAGGAAAATCAGCAGCTCCGTCTTGTTGTCGTGTGCTTCCTGGCTTTTGAATAACCAACCCAAGAGCGGCAGGTCACCAAAAAAAGGCACCTTGCTAGTAGTGTCGTTCTTGTCCTGCTCATAGATACCACCAATTACCACAGTCTCGCCATTATCCAGCAACACCTGGGTTTTGATTTCCTTCACATTCAACAAGCCGTTGATAGCATCGGCAAAATTGTCCTTGGTGATATCGACATCGAGAATGACCCGGTCATCCGGTGTAATCTGCGGGGTCACGTCGAGCTTGAGTGTGGCGCGCTTAGTAGTCACTGTAACGGCACCCGTGGTGACCGTGGTGAATACCCGTTCTTGTCCCTGCTCGATACTCGCCTTTTTCTGATTTGCCGTGATCACGCGCGGACTGGAAATGAGCTTGCCCTTGCCTTCCTGTTCCAGGGCCGACAGCTCAAGATTGAGCAGGCTGCCATTGGCGCCGAGCTTGGCGAGCGTGACACCGAGAGAGGCGGCGGACGTAGTACCAATACCGGGGGACGGGAGATTCACATTCAATCCATCGGCGCTGGACGTTAACGTGCCTGCCGAAACAATCGAGGAACTGTCGGTGGCCGTTCCAGAAACCGCGCCAGTACGTCCACTCGCATTCGTGTTTTTGGTGGTCTTGACCCCAAACTTTGTACCCAGGGATTTACTGAAGTTATCCGTTGCCTCAACCAAACGGCTTTCAATCATCACCTGCCGCACCGGCTGGTCAAGCTGGGAAATGAGTTTTCGGATCTCCCGGATCTTGCCGGGCGTCTCCTGAATAAGAATAGAGTTCGTGCGCGCATCGACGGTCACCTGCCCACGCGGGGAAAGCAGACTGTTGGTCGCCGATGATGTTGGTGCCGCGGGCGGCGGCGCGGCACCGAGAATCTGGCTACCGCTCGCTTGCTCAGGCAAACCACCTCTGACCGGTTTAATCGATTTGAGAAGAGCGGCCACATCATCGGCCTTGGCATAGTTGATCTGTATAAGCTCTGAGACCAAAGGCTCAAGTTCAATAACGGATTTAGTCGCCTCGAGTGCGGCTTTTTCCTTGGCTGCTACTTCCGCCGCCGGCGCCACGGTCACGACGTTGCCTTTACGGCGCACGGCCAGATTCTTGGCGTCGACGATAAGATCCAGTGCCTGATCCCATGGCACATCCTTGAGGCGCAGCGTCAGACTGCCTCTCACGGTATCGCTGACGACGAAATTAAGACCGGTGAAGTCCGCCAACACCTGCAGTGCGGCGCGTGCCTCGATGTTCTGGAAATTGAGTGACAACTTCTCGCCGGAATAACCGAACTCATCGACTTTCTTTTCGTCCGGCTTTTCGATAATCGGCTTGACGCTAAGGGTGAAGACGCTGCCTGTCTGGTAGGCAATGTGTTCATACTTGCCCTTGGGGGTGATAACCATGCGCGTATTCTTGCCCTGAGCCACGGTGTCGATTGTCTGAACGGGCGTGGCAAAATCAACTACATCCAGCCGGCGCTGCATCTCGAGCGAAATAGAGGTATCCAGAAAATCAACGATGATCTCTCCGGCCTGTTCCCGGATATCGATGCCTACCGTCGGGTCAGAAAGATTGATAATGATTTTACCGTCGCCCTGCGGCCCGCGACGGAAATCGATGTTCTTGAGACTGTATTTGCCGCCGCTCTTGCGGCTGCTGGCAAAATGCGTGGTCTTTGGCTGTTCCGTCCCGGCAACGGTGCCAACCGGGGCTTCGACGGTTATCACAAAATTCTTGTCGTCAACGGTTGTTGAATAAGCCACGGGTTTGATCAAACTCAATACCACGCGCGAACGGTCTTCGGCCCCAATGGCCGTAATGCTGTACACGGCGCCTTCTTTTACCGGGACGGTTTTCTTGGCCATCCCGACACGCGTGTTGGGGAAGTCGAGCGATATCCGCGCGGGGTTGGTGATGGTGAAAGCGCTGGGCTCCACCGGGGCTTTCGACATTTTCAGGGTGATCTGGACCCGGTCACCGGCCAGTTTTGAGTAAACGATATCCTCAATCACATTCTTTTCGTCGACAGTCGGCGCGGCGGCGCCTGCAACCGGCGTCTCAACCGGTTTGGCCACCGTTTCCACCGGAACGGCAGGAGCGGCGGCCGTGCCAGCAGATGGGGGGGTAGGGGTGGGGGGGGTGGTGGTTGTCACCACACGATACCCATATTCAGCTTTTTGAATATCCAGCTGTCCGGACTCCGTCAGCAATAGATCCACCACCACGGCCGTGCCGTTCTCGGCGAGATAAGGATAAACACCCTTCACCTTGTCCGTTCCTGCCAGTTCTGCCAACGACGAAGCCATGGTGCTGTCCGGGAAACTGATGCGCAACCGCTGTCCGTCTTCCAAAACCTGTGTTGTGTAAGATGACTCGCCACCGACCCGAATCTGCAACACAGGCTGGTCGCTCCCCGGTTCCCAGGTCAGCGATTGAACTTCTCCCGCCAGAGCAGTGCCGCTGATCATGAAGAAGAGTACGGCCGACCGCATGATGTTTCCGCTCAACATCACGATTCCATTCAAGATTTGTGTCAGTAATTTCATGTTATCCTGCCTTTGTTCGCACAAATTTATTCGACAAGCGCCATATTGGCTTCGCGTTCCACCCAGTCGCCCATGGCGCCCTGGATCAGTTCCACCAAGTCGACCTTGTCCTCGGTAATTTTACTGACCATGCCGAAGTTCTGGCCCATGTGATCGCCCACCTGCACCCGGTGAACGTTACCATCCGGCGCCTGGATAATGGCCCAGGACTGCTTTCCACGAGTCAGGGTACCGACCATCTTCAGTGCGTCCAGAGGAAAATCCTCCAGTGGCTCTTTGCGCCGGTTAGTATCCGGCCGCGGACCACTCGCGTTCGTCTGTGACCGAGGTTTGAGATTAAAGGAAGCAAACGGATCGGAAAGATTCGTCGCATCATAGGCAAAGGCTTCCTGCATTTTGATTTCCGGCAACGGCTCGACTTTCGGCTTATGGTTCGCGCGCGTGGTTTTCACAAACTCGCGCAGATCCTCAAGGCCATCGCTGCTGCAACCAGCGAGCAGCAGACACAGCAAACCGACAAATGTGGTATTGGTGACTTTCATCTCTATCACTTCCGTAATTGCCGCGGCGCGCCTTTATCCTTGGCGACGACACCACCTGTCTCCAGATAGCGATAGGTTTTGGCCGTGGCCGACATACTAAGTTTGTTATCCGCTCCGGCGGATATGCTGATGTCGCCGAAAGTCACGATTCGTGGAAGCGCAGCCACGTCGCTCACAAACTGCGCCAGCTCATGATAACTGCCGCGCACGATGATGCTGATCGGCAATTCAGCGTAGAAATCCTTGGGTTGCTCTTTCTCAGGTTTGAAAGTTGCAAACTCCAACCCGCGACCCAGACCCGCCTGCGTAATATCCACCAGCAGGTCGGGAACCTCGGTCGTATTCGGGAGTTGGCGCAACATGCTGCCAAAGGTCTGCTGCATCTCCTCCATCTGATCCTTGTAGGTTTGCAGGTTGACCGCCATGCCAATCTTGTTGGTATAGGTCTCGCGCAAGCTTTGCTCCTTCTTCTGGGACGTCCCATACACGTCCAGTTCATCCTGAATCAGGAACCAGAATCCGGCAAACAGGATAACCACGCAGATGGCAAGTATTCCACCGATCTTGACCGGTACCGGCCAGGAAGCGAAGTCATTGATATTGATATTTTTCAGGTCGTCCAGGGTCATGTGCCGCTATCCGTGAGCTTTTTCTGCTGTTTTGCCACCTGCTTGACGTGCATCGAGAACACGCTGACACGATCGCTGCCTTGCGCACTAACATTAACCACTTCCAGTTCCGGCTCGGCAAACCAGTCCGAGGAGGCCAAATTGCGCATGAGCGCCGAGACACGGGCATTGGATTGGGCGGTTCCCTGAAGCGTTGTCGTCGTGCCGATGTGCCTCAAGGAAGTAAGGTAGACCCCGTCCGGTAGCCGGCGCGCAAACTCATCGAAGACGTGAACCACCCGACTGCGATCGCCCTGTAACTGATAGATAACGTTCATGCGCGCGATCAGATCCGCACGTTGCTTCTTGATCTCGGCAATCTCCTTGATCTCCTTGTCGACCTTGGCAATCTCCTGATCCAGAAATTCATTGCGTTTGTTCTGATTCTCGATCAAGCCACTGACGTGCATGTGCGCATAAAAAATAATTACACCCATCAATATCCAGGCGCCCACGGCAATGGTGAGCAACTGTCGATCCTGCTCCTTGCGGTGCATCTCGCGCCATGGCAGAAGATTAATCCGTGTCGTCATTCTTCAAAACTCCGCAGGGCCAGTCCGCAACTGATCATCAGGGAAGGAGCGTCGTTGGAGAGATGCTGCGGCTTGACGCGCGAGGCCAGCGACATGCTCGCAAAGGGATTGGCCACCATGGAAGGCACACCGATACGCGCCGCGACGAGCTCATCGATCCCGGCGATTTGTGCACACCCGCCCGCCAGCAGCAGTTGATCCACGCTGTTGTAGGGAGTGGACGAATAGAAGAACTGCAGCGCACGCATGATCTCCTGACACATCGCCTCCATGAAAGGACGCAAGACATCCGTCTGGTAATTGTCCGGCAACCCGCCCTGTTTTTTCGCGAGCCCGGCTTCTTCGTAAGAGAGGCCGTAACGACGCTGTATCTCTTCCGTCAACTGGCGTCCGCCAAAAGCGTGGTCACGGGTGTATACGGAGCGGTTGTTGTGAATCACATTAATGTTGGTCGATGTCGCACCGATATCAAGGATGGCCGCGGTCTTTTCCATACCGCCGCCCGGCATATGCGCCGATATCAGCGAGAATGCATTTTCCATGGCGTAGGTTTCGACATCTACAACCGTCGGCGTCAAGCCCGGTCGTTGAATCACGGCAAGATAATCATCTACGATCTCCTTGCGACAGGCGGCCAACAGCACATCTACTTCTTCCGGGCTGTTTTCCGAAGGGCCCAGAACCTGAAAATCGAGATTAATTTCATTCAAGGGGTAGGGAATGTAATGATCCGCCTCCATCTCCACCTGCGTCTGCCGATCCAGGTCGCTCAGATTGGCTGCCATTTTGATAGTCTTGCTGATGACATGCGCCGCCGGAATGGCCACCACGGCATGCTTGCAACGGGTTCCCGATTTTTTGATGGCGCGCTCCACCGCCTGTGCCACTTGTTCGACTTCGGTGATCGCGTGTTCGACCACGGCATTCTGCGGCAACGGTTCAACCGCATAACGTTCAACGCGAAAATGCTCCCCGGACTTGCTCAATTCCAGCACCTTCACGGCGGAAGAACTGATATCAATCCCAATCAATGGCGGCTTCTTTTTGGTGAATAATGCGGAGAGTCCTTGCACTTAATTTTCCTATTAAAATTCCATAAGTTATGGTTGATACATCAAAGAAGGATTAAATACTAAAACCAAATATAGTCCATGCCAGACAGAAATGACAAATAGAGGTTTTGCCCCTGGACTTTTGGTTTATACTGTCGGCCGCCCTGGACTCAAAACGCCCAAAAAACCTATACACTTCGGATACCTATGAACGATTCTGGGAGTTTTTTCTCCAGATTTACCGGTTCTAACCTGCCAAACAAGCCCTGGCAGCTTGTCCTGATAGGCCTATCCGGGCTACTTGCCGCCGGGGTCATCATGATGGCGCTGGTGGCCATGCTACTTACCCCAACCCTCCCTTCCGTGGACGATTTGTCCGAGACCCGCCTGAAAGTACCCATGCGAGTGTATACCGCAGATGGGCAGCTGATCGCCGAATTTGGCGAGGAAAAACGGATTCCGGTCAAAATCGACGATACCCCGGATCTGCTGATCAAGGCGGTGCTGGCGGCCGAAGATCATGCCTTTTACTATCACCACGGTGTCGATTTCCTTGGAATACTGCGCGCCGCTTGGTTCAACCTGCGCACCAAAAGTTCGGGTCAGGGCGCGAGCACCATCACCATGCAGGTGGCGCGCAATTACTTTCTGAGTCCGGAAAAAACCTATACCCGCAAACTCAAGGAAATCCTTCTTGCCTTCAAACTCGAACGCGAGCTGAGCAAAAAGGAAATCCTGGAGCTTTATTTCAATAAGATCTTTCTTGGCCATCGCGCTTACGGCTTCGCTGCTGCGGCCCAGGTCTACTATGGCAAAGAGCTCAAGGAACTAACCATCCAGGAAATGGCCATGCTGGCCGGCCTGCCCAAGGCCCCTTCACGCGATAACCCGCTGACCAACCCTGACAACGCCATGGAACGGCGCAACTACGTTCTGAATCATATGTTCAAGCTGGGATTCATCGATGAGCCTGCTTTGAATGAAGCGCTGGCAGCACCACTGACCGCATCCCGTCACGCGTTTAAATTCGACGTCGAAGCGCCGAATATTGCGGAAATGGTGCGCCAGTACATGATTTCGGCCTATGACGAAAAAACCTATGCGGGCGGATTTCACATATACACAACAATCAACGCCAAATACCAACAAGCCGCGAACAAGGCGTTGCGCAAGGGATTGCTCGAATACGAACATCGCCATGGCTATCGAGGGCCGGCCGGTCACGTGAAAATCAGGGGTGAACCCGACAAGGAACATCTGGACGACGCGCTCAAGGATTACCGGGCGGTGGGCGATCTGCTGCCTGGTGTGGTACTCAAGATTGAGGAAAAATCCGCTCAGGTTTATACCCAGGACGGTTCCATGGCCGAAATCAGTTTAGGCGGACTGTCCTGGGCACGCCCGTATATCGACGAGAACACGATCGGAAATGCACCCAAGAAACCCAGTGAAGTACTCAAGCTGGGTGACATCATTTACCTCGAACCCATCGACGACCCTGAGACCAAACTGGAAATCGGCGATTGGCGGCTGGCGCAAATTCCGGAAGTATCCGGCGCCCTCGTTTCCCTGCGCCCCTCGGACGGTGCCGTGCTCGCACTGACGGGCGGGTTCGATTTTACCCAAAGCAACTTCAACCGCGTGTTGCAGGCCGAACGTCAGCCCGGTTCAAGCATCAAGCCCTTCATCTACACGGCGGCGCTCGACAAGGGTTTCACCGCCGCGAGCACCATCAGCGGCGCACCGATCGTGATCGAGGATGCCACGCTGGAAGATGAGTGGCGGCCCGAAGATTACAGCCACAAATTCTACGGACCGACACGTCTAAGAAAGGCCCTGACACAATCGCTGAATCTCGTCTCGGTGCGGCTGTTGCGTGCGATTGGCGTCTCTTACGCCATCGACTACCTGGCGACGCATTTCGGATTTGAGTCGGACAAGCTGCCGCACAACCTATCCCTCGCCCTCGGCACGACCTCAGCCACCCCGATGCAGATGGTGAGCGCCTTTGCGGTGTTCGCGAACGGCGGTTCCAGGATTCAGCCCTACTTCATCACTCGCATCGAAGACTCCGAACACAAGATTCTGGAGCAGGCCAACCCCCTGATTGCCTGCCACGATTGTGCGGTCGCCGACATAACAAAGACGGCGGATATCGTTAAGCCCGCGACGTCGTCCGCCATTGCGACAACCCCAGGCAATGCCGGTGACAAAAAGGACCTCACCCCGCACGCGGCCCCCCGCACGCTCAGTCCGGAACTTGCCTTCCTCATGACCAGCATCCTGCAAGACGTCATTCGCGAAGGCACGGGCAAAGGCGCGCTCGTGCTAGAGCGCAAAGATCTGGCGGGCAAAACCGGCACCACCAACGAATACCGCGATGCCTGGTTCTCTGGATACAACCAAGACGTGGTCACCAC
The DNA here is from genome assembly GCA_041481225.1 of Sulfurifustaceae bacterium. Classification (GTDB taxonomy): domain Bacteria; phylum Pseudomonadota; class Gammaproteobacteria; order Acidiferrobacterales; family Sulfurifustaceae; genus Sulfuricaulis. Next base: position 10,776 of record JBGPBL010000050.1, read on the forward strand.
GGCCTGGATTGGTTTCGATCAGCCAGCCTCTTTGGGCCGGGGCGAAACGGGCGGGCGGGCGGCACTACCGATCTGGATCGATTACATGCGGGAGGCGTTGACCGGAACCCCGGAAAAACCCCTCCTGCCACCAGAAAACGTGATTCGTGCGACCATTAACAGCGAGACCGGCAAGCTGACGACGGCGGATGACCCGCAGGCAATGGAAGAATTTTTCGTCAAAGGCACTGAAAGCGGGACCACCGTAACGTCCGAGACACCAGGCGAAGACGGGGCCGTCCCCAAACAACCCGTACCCGGCAATATTCCGGATAATGTCCGTGAGAAACTTTTCTAATCGAACCAGATCCCGCCCAGGGAATCAGGAAAGCGGTCATCGGCCCAAGTCCCATCCGTCGGACACCGATCAGACACGACAGCACATCGCGGAAACCGCGGCACGCATCATGGCTGAAGAAGGCGTAAGTGACTTCCACGCAGCCAAACGCAAGGCAGCCGACCGGCTCGGCGTACCCGAGTCCAAGCACCTGCCCGGCAATGACGAGGTGCACAGTGCGCTGCAACTGTACCTGCAGCTTTTCCACTCCGGGCAATTGTCACAAAACCTCCAGCGTCTGCGGCAACTGGCGGCCGAGGGCATGCGCTTTCTGGAAAAATTCGATCCGCGACTTGTGGGTTCGGTGCTGAGTGGTACGGTGACGGCCACAACGGAAATTCATTTGCACATCACCGCCGACACACCGGAAGAGGTGGGTTTGTGGCTTGACGAATATCATATTCCCCATGAACAATCGGACCGGCGGCTGCGTTTTGGCGGCGACCGTCACGAGACCTTCCCCACTTACCACTTCACGGCGGATGGCATTCCTGTCGAGTTGTGTGTCTTTGACCGCCGTAACGGGCGCGAGACCCCACTAAGCTCGGTGGATGGAAAACCCATGAAACGGGCGAACTTAAAGGAAGTAGAGGGCTTGGTGATGCAAACATCTAATCCAACCAAAACAAAGGGCAAAATTCGTTAGCCGGTTACCTGGGCAAAAGTTACAGCCCTTGGCCTCGGCACGAACAACGCCTCATCTGATTTCTTTTCAACCCTTCTCCAGTTCTTTCATCACCTGGCTCACGTCGGGCGCCAGTGGAAGGTGCTCGCTGGATAGGTCTTGAGAAAGTTGTCGAAGGCTTGAGCCGCGGCGGCAAACTTCCCCGCGTCGGCCAATTGCTGCGCGGCGTTGTAGGCAGCGATTTCCTGCATAATAGGCCGGTGGTTTTCGACAGGCCCCGGGTTTGTAACTAGACTTCAGAGAAGAACAAATTTTCATGCCAGCCCCTGACCCTTACAGGTGTGGTGCACGCTTAATGTCAAATCTAGCATCAAAATTCATACCGCCGACACTGTCGGCCAAAACTGCCAGTTTTATTGTCACTTTGGCGGTATTGATCCTGTATTTTCTTGGCGTCCGTCTGTTGGATCTGCTTGAGCTCAAGACCTACGACATGCGTCTGCTGAGCGCGGGCACACACCTCATGACCAGCGATGTGGCGATCGCCGCCATCGATGAAAAAAGTCTCAACGAACTCGGCCGCTGGCCGTGGAGCCGCAACGTCATCGCCCGCATCGTGGACCGGCTCGACAAGGCCGGGGCCGGTGTCATCGCGTTCGATATTTTCTTTTCCGAGGCGGAAAACCGGCAGGTCCTCGAACGCATCGAGCGACTGGAGTCCGAGGGCGGCTATTCGGCTAAAACCAGCCCGTACACGTCCATCAAACAGGCGCTGGCCACGGATTACAGCCTGAGCCAGGCCATCGCGCGCCGCAACAAGATCATCCTCAGCATGGTGTTTCTCATGTCCGAGGATGAAACCCGGCACCTGTCGGCCGCGGAAGTGAAGCGCGCCTTGGCCAGCGTAAAGAGCCAGGCCATCTCGCTCATCAAAGACAGCGGAGGTGGTAAGCTCGACTTCCCCATGGCCGAACCCAAGGGGCTGATCGTCAACCTGCCGGAGTTGCAAAGCGCCTCGCACTACACCGGCCACATCAACAGCATGCCAGATATCGACGGCACACTGCGCTGGACGCCGCTCATCATGCGCTATCAGGGGCTCTTCTTCCCCGCCGCCGATGCCCAGGCAGTGCGCGTGTTCACGGGCGCACCGGGGTTCACGTTGCACACCAGCGAATACGGCATCGAGGCGCTGTCGCTCGGCGAGCGGACCATTGCCACCGACGAATACGGGCGCGCCCTCATCCACTATTACGGCCCGGAAAAAACCTTCCCCACCTACTCCATCACCGACATCCTGGCGGGCCGGGTCGATGCCAAGGAGCTTAAAGGCAAGATTGTGCTCATCGGCGCCACCGCCAAGGGTATTGGCGATATCCGCGTCACTCCCTACGGCCCGGCATTTCCGGGAGTGGAAATCCGCGCCACAATCATGCAGAACCTGCTGCATGAAAATTTCATTCACCGCCCGGGCTGGATGTTCGTTCTCGACATGGTCATGCTTCTGGGCCTCGGGACGGCACTCAGCCTGGCGTTGCCCCGCCTCGGGGTACGCAACGCCGCCATACTGATCACAGTACTGATCGCGGTTTATGTCGGCGCCGCCACACATTTCTTCCGCACCCAATTCATCTGGGTCAACGTGGTCTATCCCACGCTGCTCATGCTGCTCCTGTTCATGGTCACTACCGTCATCAAGTACTTCACCACCGAGAAGGAAAAGCTGCACATCAAATCCGCCTTCCAGCATTACGTGCCGGCCAAGGTGATCGATGAAATTACACGGGACATCAAAAAGCTGAGCCTCGGCGGCGAGAAACGCGAGCTCACGGTACTGTTCTCCGACATCCGCCGCTTCACCACCGTCGCGGAGACTCTCTCCCCCGAGGAACTGGTGAAGCTGCTCAACGTGTACCTTACCCAGATGACGGACAAGGTGTTCCAACACGACGGCCTGCTCGACAAGTACATGGGTGACGCTGTCATGGCCGTGTACGGCGCGCCCATCCACCGTCCAGACCATGCCAAGCTCGCCTGCCGCACGGCACTCGACATGATGGCGGCACTACGCGCGTTGCAGGCGCAGTGGCGCCGCACCGGCCATCCGGTTCTGGACATCGGCATCGGTATCAACACTGGGCCGATGATCGTCGGCAACATGGGTTCGCAGACACGCTTCGACTACACCGTGATCGGCGACGCCGTGAACCTGGGTTCGCGCATCGAGGGTATGAACAAGGTCTACGGCACCCATGTCCTGCTGAGCGAATTCACCTACCACCAGGTAAAGGATGAATTTCCTACCATGCGCGAGGTCGACGTGACCCGCGTGCGCGGGCGCAATGAACCCGTGCGCATCTACGAACTGATCGCCAACGAGGACTACCCGCACCTGGACTGGCTCGACGATTTCGCCAAGGCCTACGGGTTGTTCCACGCTGGCCATCCTAAGAAGGCCCTACCCGTCTTCGAACGGCTCGAAAAAGCCGTCAACGACCCGGTTAGCCGCTACTACGTCCAGCTTTGCCACCTTCCGCGCCGGCGCCGCGACGACAAGAAATAGCCGCTGTTCGTGCCGCTTCTCCGGACGCACCCGGCCCGGTAGAATCGGCGTCCTTTGAACGCAGTCCTTAATCGCCCTTGAAACACGAACTCGAAAACCTGCTGGTCTCCGCGCTCGCCGGGCTTCAGGCCACCGGCGCGATCCCTCACGACCACGGCGTGTCGATCACCGTCGAGCACACCAAGTCCAAGGAGCATGGCGATTTCGCCAGCAATCTCGCGCTGGTGCTGGCCAAGGTGGTACGTGCCAAGCCGCGCGAGATTGCGGAAAAACTCGTGAAGGCCCTGCCGGCTTCGAGCAAGGTGGCCAAGGTTGAAATCGCCGGCGCCGGCTTCATCAATTTCTTTTTAACGCCCAGCGCATTTCATGACGTCATCCGGGAAATCCTCGATGCCGGCAAGGCCTATGGCCGCAGCCACGCGGGCCAGGGGCGACCGGTACAGGTGGAGTTCGTCTCGGCCAATCCCACAGGCCCGTTACACGTCGGCCATGGGCGCGGCGCGGCCTACGGCGCGACCCTCGCGAACCTGCTCGATGCCGTGGGCTTCAAGGTGCATCGCGAGTACTACATCAACGATGCCGGACGGCAGATGGATATCCTCGCGACCAGCGTGTGGCTGCGCTACCTCGAATTGTGTGGGGAAAAATTCACCTTTCCGAGCAACGGCTACAAGGGCGACTACGTCTACGACATCGGCGCCACGCTGCACCGCGAGAACGGGGCTGCCTACCAGCACGCCGCCGCCAGGATATTCGACGGCGTGCCGGCCGACGAGCCGCAAGGCGGCGACAAGGAAAAACACATTGATGCCCTCATCGAGCGTGCCAAATCGCTGCTCGGCGCGGCGGCCTACCGCACAGTGTTCGATCTCGGTCTCAAGATCATCCTCGATGACATCCGCCAGGATCTAGATGAATTCGGCGTTGCCTACGATCAGTGGTTCTCGGAACGTTCGCTCATCGAGAACGGCGCTGCCGAGCGCGCCATTGAGCGTCTGAAGAAAAGCGGTCATCTCTATGAAAAAGATGGCGCGCTCTGGTTCCGCTCCACCGACTACGGCGACGAAAAAGACCGTGTGGTGGTGCGCGACAACGGCCAGAAAACCTATTTTGCGCACGACATCGCCTATCACATGGACAAACTCGAACGCGGTTTCGACCGCGTCATCGACATCTGGGGCGCGGACCACCACGGCTACGTGCCGCGCGTGAAGGCGGCGCTTGCCGCCATCGGCGATGATCCCGATAAGCTGCAAGTGCTGCTGGTGCAGTTCGCTATTCTCTATAAGAGCGGCGAACGCATGCAGATGTCCACCCGCAGCGGCGAGTTTGTCACGCTCCGGGAATTGCGGCACGAAGTCGGCAACGACGCCGCGCGGTTTTTCTACGTGCTGCGCAAGTGCGAGCAGCACATGGACTTCGACCTCGACCTAGCCAAATCGCAATCCAACGACAATCCGGTGTTCTATGTGCAATACGCGCACGCGCGTATCCACAGCGTCTATCGCCAGATGAAAGAAAAGGGATTCACCCATGACCGGGCAAACGGTAACCGCGGCCTGGCGCGGCTGACGGAACCGCACGAGCAAGCGCTGCTGAATCGGCTGGCGCGCTACCCCGAGGTGATCGAAGCCGCGGCGCTCGCCTATGAACCGCACCAGGTGGCGCATTACCTGCGAGAAGTCTCGTACGACTTCCACACCTATTACGGGACACACACCTTTCTCGTCGAGGACAGCGAGCTGCGCGATGCGCGGCTCAACCTGATCGAAGCCACGCGCCAGGTGATCGCGAATGGCCTGACGCTGCTGGGTGTGTCGGCCCCGGAAAGCATGTGAACCTTGTCACGGAGATCACGGAAAAAATCATGGCCAACATGGAAATGACTTTCTTCCCCTATCCCTCTGTGCCCTCTGTAGCTAAATAGCTTAATGGCACAGGCACGCAGAAGATCTTCCGGCGTGAAAGGCAAACGGCATGGCTGGTTGCTGCTACTCGTGGGGATCGGCATCGGTATCGCCACCGTCATGCTGTGGCAACTGCTGAGCCATCGCGCCGACGGCCGCAGCGGCCTGGGAAATCTTTTCTCCAGCTCCGGCAAGACAGCGGAAAAGTCCGCTAAAAAGGCGCCGGAAACCCCGCCCCCGAGTCCGCCGAAACCGAAATTCGATTTCTACACCATCCTGCCGGAGACCGAAACGGTGCTGCCGGATCGGCCCGTCACCAAGAGCAAGTCGCCGAAAACCGCGAAAGCTGAGGAGGGTGTGAGCTACATCCTACAGGCGGGTTCGTTCGCCGGTTTCGAGGAAGCCGACCAACTCAAGGCCAAACTCGCGCTCTCAGGCCTCGTGGCGCAGATTCAGAAAATCTCCATCGAAGGCAAGGGCGAGTACCACCGCGTGCGTCTTGGGCCCTACGGGAAAATCGAACAACTCGACGCTACCGCCCTGCAGTTGCAGAAGATGGGTATCAAGGCAATTCGGCTGAAGATCAAAAAGGGCGAGGCGGGATAACACTGGTACAGACCTTAAATCTTTCCAGGTTGGAATTACTTAACTTGAGCCTGATCCTTAAAATATAAGTTTTGCTTCATCGTAGTTTGTAAATCACTAATCCTCTAAATATGTATACCCCTTCAACCCTTCCGACAATTCAGCAAGATATGCCTCACGGTCTTTTGCGCTGAGTGAGGCCGCGTGTTCGATCTTCGCGCGGTAGGAGGCAAGCAGATCCTCAGCGTTGAAGTGCACGTAGCGCAGCACCGAATCCACGGTATCCCCGCGCCGCGGCTGCAACAGGCGGTGGCCGCCGCCGGGGGTGAGTTCCACGTCCACCGAATCGGTGTCACCGAACAGGTTGTGCATGTCGCCGAGAATTTCCTGATACGCGCCCACTAAAAATATCCCGAGCAAATAGGACTCGTTCTCGCGCAGGGCATGCAGCGGTAGCGTGGTGTCGATACCGTCGCCGTCGACGTACAAGTCGAGGCGCCCGTCGGAATCGCAGGTAATGTCCTGCACCGCCGCGCGCCGCGTCGGCGGCTCGTTCAGGCGGCTGAGCGGCACCACCGGGAAAATCTGCTCGATGGCCCAGGCGTCGGGCATGGACTGAAACAGCGAGAAATTGCAGAAATACTTGTCCGCCAGTTTCTCGTTCAATTCATCGATGATCTCGCGGTGCGATTTGGTCGAGGGCTGCAACAGCTCGCGCACCTTCCAGCAAATGGCAAAATAGATCTGCTCGGCGCGCGCCCGCTGCGCCAGCGACAGCACGCCATGACTGAACATGCCCTGCGCCTCGGACAACCAGTAGGCGGCGTCGTGATAGACCTCGATGACGGAACGGTCGGACAACGTGGCGAAGGCCTGCCACATGTCGCGGATGACCGCGGGTTCGTCGGCCGTCGCCTTGGGCACGGAATCGGAACCCGGGGCCGATTCGCTGTCGACCACGTTGGTGATGAGCACGGCGTGGTGCGCCGTCATGGCGCGCCCGGATTCGGTGATGATATCGGGGTGTGGCAGGTTTTTCTCGGCGCAGATTTCCCACAGCGCGTGCACAATATTGTTGGCGTATTCGTCGATGCTGTAGTTCATCGAACAGAAGCTGCGCGAGCGCGTGCCTTCATAATCCACGCCGAGGCCGCCGCCAACGTTGAGATAGCGCACGTCGGCGCCGATGGCGCGCAGTTCGGCGTAGTAACGCGCCGCCTCGCGCATGCCGAGCTGGATGTGGTGGATGTTGGCAATCTGTGAGCCCATGTGGAAATGCAGCATGTGCAGGCAGTCGAGCATGCCAACCTCGCGCAGGCGTGCGACCAGTTGCAGCACCTGCGCCGCCGACAGCCCGAACTTGGATTTCTCGCCGCCAGTGTTTTGCCACTTGCCGACGCCGATCGAGGCCAGCCGCATGCGCAACCCGATGAAGGGCGCGATACCCAGGGCGCGCGATTCCTGGATGACGAGCTCGAGCTCCGAGGGTTTCTCGACGACGATGTAGACGCGGTGCCCGAGCGCCTTGCCGATCAGCGCGAGGCGGATATATTCCCGATCCTTGTAGCCATTGCAGACGATTACCCCGCCGTCCTGGCGCGACTCGGCGATCACGGCCAGCAGTTCCGGCTTGCTGCCAGCCTCGAGGCCGACGCGGCCGGTGTTTGGCGCCAGAATCCGGTCAACCACGCTTTTCTGCTGGTTGACCTTAATCGGATAGACCGCGGTGTATTGGCCGCGATAACCGTCGGCGGCCATGGCGCGGTCGAAGGCGCCGCACAGCGTGGCCACACGATGACTCAGGATATCGGCAAAGCGCACCAGCACCGGCAGCGACAGGCCGGCGGCCTTGATCTCCCGAGACAGCTCGTACAGATCGATACCGGAATGATCGGCGCGGCCGTCCGGGCGACAGATGAGGTTGCCCTTGCCGTTGATGTCGAAGTAGCCGTTGCTCCAGTGGGCGATGTTGTAGGCGTCGCGCGCTTTTTGAATGGTCCAGTCGATCATGAATCCGTCACGTGTGGCTGGTAGCGAATAAGCGGGCGCTAGTATACTAGCCCCTCACCATCCGCCACTAGCTACTTCTGACACATGACACTCGACAAAACATGGTACACCGAAGAATGGGCCGGCCAGGGTTCGGCCATCTCGCTCAAGATCAAGGCCCGGGTGCACGAGGAACAATCGTCCTACCAGCGCATCGAAATCTACGAGACCGAAACCTTCGGCACCCTCATGACCCTGGACGGCCTCGTGATGGTGACCGACCGCGACAACTTCGTGTATCACGAAATGATGTCGCATCCAGCGCTCTTCAGTCATCCCCACCCCAAGCGGGTTCTCGTCATCGGCGGCGGCGACTGCGGCACCCTGCGTGAGGTCCTGAGGCATAAAAACGTGGAGCTGGCCGAGCAGGTGGAACTGGACGAACGGGTCACACGGGTTTCGGAGAAATTCTTTCCCGAGCTGTGCGAATCCAATCACGACCCGCGCGCGCGGCTGCATTTTGCTGACGGCATCAAGTGGGTGGCGGACGCCAAACCGGGAAGCTACGACGTCATCATCGTGGACTCGACCGACCCCATAGGTCCCGCCGCCGGGCTTTTCTCCGAAACCTTCTATAAAAACTGCTTCAAGGCGCTGGGCCCCCAAGGCATCGTCGTCGGTCAAAGCGAATCACCGCTATTCCATGCCGATCTTATTCAGGCCATGCACAAGGCCCTGCGTGGCGCCGGTTTTGGCGACGTGGCCACGCTGCATTTCCCGCAGTGCACCTATCCCTCCGGCTGGTGGAGCGCCACCATGGGCAGCAAGGCGGGAGCACTGGCGGCGGTAGTCGGCCAAAGCAACACGCCTGTCCCGTTCCCGACGCGTTATTACAACCGCGCCATTCACGCCGCGGCGCTGGCCAGTCCGGAATTTCTGCGCCAACGTTTGTTAAAATAAATATTGTTCCGGTAAATCCCGTTTCAATCCGATTCACTCACGTCACAGGGAAGCAAACTCATGACAGAACCCCACATTGCCAAAGCCGGTCCCTATGTCCTCGATCTTAAGCCCGGAACTTACTGGTGGTGCGCCTGCGGCAAATCAAAAACCCAACCCTTCTGCGACGGATCGCACAAAGGCACGGACATTGAGCCGGTCAAGTACGAACTCAGTCAGGCCGGGAAGGTGGCCTTCTGCGGCTGCAAGCACTCTGCCAAAAAACCCCTCTGCGACGGGACTCACAAAAAGTTCCAGCCTTGATCCAACGCGCGCGCCATATTCTTTTGGCGCCACTCTCGTTCTGATCGCATAAGCATGCAGAGTTTTAGCTACAAAATCTAACCAGCTGTTATTATTAACCTAAGCTGGGCGTCCGTTGCGGGATTTGCAGCACAATGCACAACAATGCTGAACAGGTCCCGCAATTGTCCCGCAAACAAATTTCATCTTCATTAGGTCTGTGATTCAAACCGACCGGCTGAAGCCGGTCACATAAAACCCTAAACCTGGGCCAATGCCGCCACATCGAGATCCCCCTCGCGCGATGAGGTTCTGCTGCACGCACGTGGGTTTCAGACGCCGGTGGCGGTGTGATGGGGAGTTCGCCAGGGACAGCGTGACAGCGCGTTTGCCGTCGAACTGCACCGTGGATTGGTTGAAGTGGCGCACCACCAAAAAACACGGGCGCCTGAAGCGCCCGTGTCCGTTTACCGCTGCTAAAAATTACCCGTTACAGGTTGTAACCACGCTCGTTGTGCAGGGCGATGTCCAAACCTTCGGTCTCCTGTTCTTCGGTGACACGCAGACCTACAATGGCATCGACCACTTTCAGTATGATGAAACTCGCGACCGCACAGTAGACG
>JBGPBL010000051.1:0-20567 GCA_041481225.1 Sulfurifustaceae bacterium
ATCGTCACCCAACCGAAGGCAAGGTAGCCAAGCTGCGGGTCCGGTTCACGCACGAATTCCACGATGAAACGGAAACATCCGTAGCACAGCAGGAACAGGCCGGAGACCGAGGCCGTGGGGCGCGGCTTGTGCGCATAGGTCCAGAGAATAATGAACAGGGCCACCCCTTCAAGCGAAAATTCATAAAGCTGCGAGGGATGACGCGGAAACGGCCCGGCGTTGGGAAAGACCATGCCCCAGGGCAAATTCGTCACACTACCCCAGAGTTCGTGGTTGATGAAATTGCCAATGCGGCCCGCACCGAGACCTGTCGGCGTCAGCAGCGCGACAAAATCGGCAACGGCAAAGAACGTTCGGTTTGTCCGGCGTGCGTACCACCACATGGCGGTGATAACGCCAAGCAAACCGCCGTGGAATGACATGCCGCCGGCCCAGATGTAAAACACCTCAATGGGGTGGTCGAGGTAGTAACCCAGATTGTAGAAAAGGACATAACCAATCCGGCCGCCGAGGATCACACCGAGCGCACCGTAGAATAGAAAATCGGCAATTTCCTGTGGATGCCAGCCGGAGCCCGGTCGCTTCGCGCGGTAGATGCCCAACCACCAGGCGCCCATGAAACCGATGAGGTACATCAACCCATACCAGTGCACTTGGAGTGGACCGAGGTGAATGGCAACGGGATCGATGTCGGGAGCAAGCATGGTGCAGGGTTAGGAATAAGTTGTGATTGTCACGTCAGGCAAGCTCAGGCCACTTTCTGTACCGCGAGCGTGCCGGCGCGGCCATCCACTTCACCGCTAACCAGATCGCACACTGGAACGGCGTTGCGGTTATTCAGGTATTCGCGCGCGAGCTCCTTCATGCGCACGAACTGGACAGAACACTGTTGTGCTTGCCTCAACAAGGCATGGAAAAATTCCATTTTACTCATGCCTTCAATCTCGGCATGGATGGTCAACACATTGAGCTGTCCCGGTCGCAACCACGACAGATAACACTCGGTGAGCTGGGCTTCCGGATACTCCGGTCGTCCGAGCAGTTCATCGAGCGTCGGCAACGTGGTGGGAATCTGCAAGGTCTTGAACACCACACCGTCCACCCGCGGGAAAAAGGCATGGGTGCCGCGCGCATCACTGGCATAGAGCAAACCGGCACTGTCGTAAGCCGCCAAACTCAGGCTGTTTGCCTGCCAACCCGCCGCGCCCGCCGTCTTCGCCGGTTCACCGAAAATACGCTCAAACTCACGGCTGGCCTTGCCAAACTCCGCATTCACTTCTTCACGCTTCATGGTGGCAAGGCCGTCTTGCCAGCGGATGTGATCATAGCAGTGGATGCCGACTTCATGGCCACGCTCGCGTGCATCACGCATCACGGCCTCATTACGCCGCCCGACATGCGGACCGGGGAGCAGCACACCATACATCAAGGTACGCAGGCCGTAGGTGCTGACGACGCTGGTCCGCGCGACCTTGCGGAAAAACCCGGGGCGGAAAATGCGCCGGATGGCACGGCCGGTATGGTCGGGGCCAAGTGAAAAAAGAAACGTGGCCTTGATGCCGAACGCATCGAATAGGTTGAGCAATGCCGGCACACCAAGACGCGTACCGCGATCGGTATCGACATCCACTTTGACCGCCAGCCGCGTCTCCGCCATGGGTGCGAATTACCCCTCCAACTCCTGCGACGGTCGGCCGAGATGATAATCAAGTGTCTTGTGCAGCGCCGTCTTGAAGTCGGTGGTGGGCTTCCAGCCAAGGTATTTCTCGGCGTTTTTGATCGACGGCACGCGCGTGAGGATGTCCTGGTAGCCCTTGCCGTAATAATCGCCTGAATTGACCGTCACGATGCGGGTCTTCTCGGCGAGCGGCGCATATTTTGGATAGGTCTTCACCAGCGCCACCACGGTCTCCGCCAGCTCGCGTACCGACATGTCATTTTTGGGATTGCCAATATTGAAAATACGCCCATCGGCACAACCACCCTTGTTTTCGATGATGCGCATCAAAGCATCGACGCCGTCATCGATATAGGTAAAGCTGCGCCGCTGCGCGCCACCGTCCACCAGCTGAATTTCCTTGCCGCGCAGGATGTTGCCGATGAACTGCGTAAGCACACGTGAGCTGCCTTCCTTGGGCTCGAAAATATTGTCGAGCTTGGGGCCAATCCAGTTGAACGGGCGGAACAGGGTGTACCGCAGGCCCTCGCGCATATTGTAGGCATGGATCACGCGGTCCATGAGCTGCTTGGAGCAGGAGTAGATCCAGCGCTGCTTGTTGATCGGACCTAGTACCAGATTGGAGTTCTCCTCGTCGAATTCGGCATCGCTGCTCATACCGTAGACCTCGGAGGTGGACGGGAACAGCACGCGCTTCTTATAGCGCACGCACATGCGCACGATGTCGAGGTTGGCCTCGAAGTCCAGTTCGAACACACGCAGGGGATCAAGTACGTAAGTCGCCGGGGTGGCAATGGCCACGAGTGGCAGCACCACGTCGCACTTTTTCACGTGATATTCGATCCATTCCTTGTTGATGGTGATGTCGCCCTCGACGAAATGGAAACGCTTGTTGCCAAGACACTGATCGAGCTTGTCCTGGCTCATGTCCATGCCGTAGACCTCCCAATCGGTATCGCGCAGGATGCGCTCGGTCAGGCTGTTGCCAATGAAACCATTCACCCCGAGGATCAAAACTTTAATGCTCATACTGACTCCATTTTTAGGTAAGTAGATTAAACCGATGCCGCCCGTGCGGCCGTACCCTTCAGAACCTGATTAAGCCGCAGGCCATGCGCCGCGCTCCCCCGCTCCGGGCTGCCACGCCATTGCCACGTCAAAATCTCGAGACAACCCTGCCCGGTTGCCACACGCAAGGGTGCCACCGACACTACCTGCCCCGGTGTGCCGGCACAATCGGTCCGCGGTTCGGCGCGCCACACAAACAACCGCCGGTCGTCCACTTCCGTGAAGGCCCCGGGATAAGGGTGCGTCACGGCACGGATAAGGTTAAAAATCCTCTGTGCGCTGGCGTGCCAATCGATACGCCCGTCCTCCGGCTTGCGCCCGCCAAAGTAACTCGCCTTCATTTCATCTTGCGGGTACCTCGGCGCGTGACCCTCTTTGAGGGCATCAATACTGCGTTCCAGAACCTTTCGCGCCGCGGCCGTCACCTTGATGAAGACATCCTGTGCGGTATCGCGTTGGCCGATGGGCACGGCTTCCTGATCCACGATATCGCCGGCATCCGGACGTTTGACCATCCAATGCAGGGTTGCGCCGGTTTCAATCTCGCCATTCAGCACCGCCCAATTGATCGGCACGCGGCCGCGGTACTTCGGCAGCAGCGAACCATGCATATTGAATGCGCCCAGACGCGGGATGTCCAGAATCTCCTGGCATATCAGGTTGCGGTAATAGAACGAGAAAATGGCGTCCGGCGACATCTCCCGGATGCGCGCGATCCACTCGGGCGTATTCACGGAATCCGGCGTGTGAACCGGAATTCGATGGCGGCCAGCCAGCTCCGCCACCGACTTAAACCAGATGTGCTCCTCGGGATTGTCCCGGTGCGTAAACACGGCGAGGATGCGGCAGCCGCGAGAAATCAGCACATCGAGACATTCGTAGCCGACATCGTGATAGCCGAAAACAACAATACCGGGCTCACTCACCGGCGCCCGCCTTTGAGGTATCGTCTTGCTCGTAGACCTTGCGGATCACGAAGCGTGGACGGCGGCGCACTTCCTGATAGATGCGGCCAATGTACTCACCGATGACGCCGAGCCCCATGATGCCCACGCCCACCAGGAAATACAGGATCGCAAACAGGGTAAACAGACCTTCGGCCTCCGGACCGATCATTAGGCGGCGAATAAAGAGGAAGATCACGAACAGCAGGCTCAATACCGAAACCACCATGCCGAACAGGGTAAACACCTGCAGTGGCACAATGGAAAACCCCGTCAGCAGGTCGAAGTTGAGGCGGATCAGCTGGTAAAAACTGTACTTCGACTCGCCGGCCGCACGCGCCGCGTGTTCCACCTCAACCTCCGTCGGGTTGGCGGCGTAACTCATGGCCAGCGCCGGAATGAACGTCGATGTCTCCTGACTCGCAGTGATGCTCTCAATAATATTACGCCGGTAGGCGCGCAACATGCAGCCCTGGTCGCGCATGCGGATGCGGGTAATCTTCGCGCGCAGGCCATTGATCACTTTCGAGGCATAGCGGCGGAAAAAAGTATCCTGACGGTCCTTGCGGTAGCTGCCGACGACATCGTGTCCGGCCTCGATGGCCGTGACCAGCTTGTGAATCTCCTCGGGCGGATTCTGCAAATCGGCATCAAGCGTGATGACCACGTCGCCGCGCGCGCGTTCGAATGCCGCCATGATCGCCATGTGCTGGCCGAAATTGCCGTTGAAGTCGATGACACGTACTTGTTTCGGCCGTTGACGATAATAATCCTTGAGCAGCACGAGCGAGTTGTCGCGGCTGCCATCGTTGGTGAAAAGGATCTCGTACGACTTGCCGAGCGTGTCGAGCGCCACCGTCAGGCGCAAAAACAGCGCCGGCAGGTTTTCCTGCTCGTTGTACACCGGGATGACGACGCTCAAATAAGGCCTGGCCACGTTATTTTCTCCCAAAGAGGTTGGCCATGGCGGAAATCACGCGATCCTGATCGGCATCGCGCATGCCGGGGAAAAGCGGCAGGCTCACGATGCGATCCGAAATGGTTTCGGCAATCGGAAAATCCCCGCACTTGAAGCCAAACTGTTCACGATAATATGGGTACAAATGCACCGCGCGGTAATGCAGGCCGGTGCCAATATTACGTTCCTTCATGCCCTGCATAAAGGCATCACGGTCCATGCCCGCGGACTCAGGATTGATGAGCGGCGTGTACAGGTGCCACGCATGCCGCTGGGCATAGTTTGGCGTGCCGGGCCGCGTCCACTGCGGCCAATCGGCGAGCCGTGCCTGGTAACGCTGCGCCAGCGTCGTGCGCCGCTGAATGAAACCCTCGAGCGCCGGAAGCTGATGTAGTCCGAGCGCTGCCTGGATGTCCATCATGTTGTATTTGAATCCCGGCGTGACAATCTCGTAGTGCTGGGAGCCGGTCTTGCCGAAACGGTTCCAGGCCTCGCGGTCCATACCATGGAAACGCAGCAGGGCGATTTTCCCGGCCAGTTTCTCATCGCGCGTGACGACACAGCCGCCCTCGCCCGTGGTCATATTCTTGTTCGGATGGAAACTGAATACCTGCGTATCGCCAAAGGCACCGATACGTTTTCCCTTATATTCCGTGCCGATGGCGTGAGCGGCATCTTCGATAACACGCAAGCCGTGCTTGTCCGCCAGAGCATACAGGGGGTCCATGTCCACCGCGAGCCCAGCAAAATGCACGGGCATGATGGCGCGTGTGCGTTTCGTGACCGCTTTCGCGAGCCGCGTGACATCCATGTTGTAGGTGTCGGGCTCCACATCCACCAGCACCGGTTTTCCGCCGGCGAGCACGATCATGTTCAGCGTCGCCGCGAAGGTCATGGGAGTCGTAATCACTTCATCACCCGGCTTTAGCTCAAGCGCCAGCAGCGCCAGATGCAATCCCGCCGTGGCCGAGGACAGCGCGAGCGCATACGGCGCGCTGAAATAGCTCTTCAGCGCGTCCTCGAATTTTTTGACCCGTGGGCCGGTGGTGATCCAACCGGTCTCGAGGCAGGCCACCACTTCATCGATAGCCTCGCGGCTGATCGACGGCCGTGAGAAAGGCAGAAATTCTTCCGACATGCAGATTCCTAACTACGGGTGACGAGGTAAACCCCGGCGATGATGATGAGAATGCCGGTGATGCGCGTGATGGAAAGATTTTCCTGGAACAGATAATACCCGGCGACCGCATTGACGATATATCCGACACTCAGCATCGGGTAGGCAAAACTCACCTCCACGCGCGACAATACCAGCAACCACACACCCACGCTGACGACATAGGCAAACAGGCCGGCAAGCACGAACGGGTTGGCCGCCACCTGCATACCGATGGGGAGGGCATTGGCCCAGACGAACTCAAAATAGCCGATGCGGCGCATACCCTCCTTGAGCAGCAACTGCGCGCCAGCATTGAGTAATACGCCCAAAAGGATCAGCGAAAAATAATTCACGGTTGGTTCTCTTTATTGGTCACCAGAACGTTGGTATCGGATTGGGCAATCAGGCGGAATGATCCGCGCCCTTGGACACGCAGTTTGTCATAGTTGTCGCGCTCGGTCAGCATATAGACCCGGTTGGGGCCTTCCCAACGCCGCCAGAACGCCTCCTCGTCGATGATCCAGCCGCTGACATCTTCCACGTCGGCGCCGAATTTAAGCTCCCCCTTCCAGTCGACGATGGTAATTCGCCGCTCGAGATAGACCGGCAGGTCCTGATAGTAGGTACGATAGGTTAGCACCTCGTCGGTCGGCTGCAGGCGTGGCTTCAGCGTCATGGCCAGGTCCTTGACCGTGCGCTTGGCATCGAGCAGTGGCAGACTCAGGGTCAGGATGACCAGCAATACAGCTGAAGTTACCGTCAACGACATCATTGTCAGGGAGCTGGTCCGGCGCCAACTCAGGATGACCGGCACAAACGCCACCGCGAGCAGTCCACCAATAATAGCGTAGGCATAACCACCGAACACCCGCGTGTATTCGGCCACCCGCGGCCGATCCGGGGTGCTGTCCGAAAAGAACACCAACGCGGCCGCCAGCACCAGACCCACTACCATCAGCGTCCAGACCCCCGTGCGCAGCGCCGACGAAGCGGGCTGATCCCAGACCTCGGCCAGATATCGTGCCAGCAACAGCGCCAGCGGTGGCATGGCCGGAAGAATGTAGGGAATCAGCTTGGAGTCCGAAAAAGAAAAGAATGCGAACACCAGTCCGGCCCACAGCAACAGAAATAGCGATTCCTTATCCTGGTGTCGTGCCGACCAGGAGGCCGGTAAGGCCCTGCCGATGGCCTGGGGTAAAAATGCAATCCACGGATAGAAACCGGCGATCAACACCGGGATGAAGAACCATGCCGGCTGGTAACGGCCGTGAACCTTTGAAAGATAACGCTCAAAATGTTCATGCACGAAATAAAAATGCGCGAATTCGGGATTGGCACGGGCGGCCAAAACATGCCATGGCGCGGCGACGATAAAAAAGAGCAGCAACCCCGACGGAAGATAGATCGTTTTTAGCAGACGCCACTCCCACAGCAACAAGATCCAGACACCGATGACCACCGCCGGTATCACGATGCCTATCAGGCCTTTGGTTAAGGTTGCCAGCGCCGCGAGCGCATAGAATGCCCAGAAGAAATTTCTTCGCTTAGACCCCGGCGGCTCGCGTGTACCCAGCAGAAACATGAAGAGCGCGGCGGTAAGCAACACCGATACCGGCATATCGAGCGTGATCACGCGCGCGAGCATGAAATAGAGGGGTGCGGTCGCCAACACGGCGCAGGCGAGCAGTCCCGTGCGCCGGTCATACAGTCTGCGTCCAGTGACATAAACGAGCAGACAACCGGCAATGCCAAAAATAGCCGGCCACAACCGCATGGCCCATTCGCTCAGGCCAAACACTTTAATGACCCCCGCCTGCAACCAGTAGAACAGCGCCGGCTTTTCAAAATACTTCACGCCGTCCAATCGCGGCGTGACGTAATCGCCGCTTTGCGCCATTTCGCGCGGAATCTCGACGTAACGCCCCTCGTCCGGGTGCCACAGCGCGCGATTGCCCAGGGCAAACCCGAACAGCACCACGAGGATAAACGTGAGCCACAGCACATCGCGCCACCAGGATTTGATGTCGGTCCCGGATGTGACACCGGAATTAAATTCGGCCTTGGTCATTCAGATCGGATTATTTTTAGGGATATGAGGTACGGAATGGTTTGACCGCTACGAGACCGAATTATTCCAGAAAAACCCCAAGATTTCCGAACCTTAATGATGGCAACAAATCAGCCATCAGGTTATAGTTGAGCGAATCAGTCAGGATATGACATGAACCAAGCCGCCTACACAAACCATCTGATCCACGAAACCAGTCCGTATCTGCAGCAGCATGCGCACAACCCGGTGGACTGGTATCCCTGGGGCGAGGAAGCTCTAGCCAAGGCGCGACGCGAAGACAAACCCATTTTGGTGTCGATTGGCTATTCCGCCTGCCACTGGTGCCATGTGATGGAACACGAGTCATTCGAGGATGAAGCGGTCGCGCGCGTCATGAACGAACTCTTCGTGTGCATCAAGATTGACCGTGAGGAACGTCCCGATCTCGACAAAATTTATCAGACATCACATCAGATCCTCGCGCAACGGGCGGGCGGCTGGCCGCTCAACATGTTCCTCACGCCCGAAGACCATATGCCATTCTTTGGTGGCACGTATTTCCCGAAAACACCGAAATACGGCATGCCCGGATTCACCGACATATTGCACCAGATCGCCTCCGTCTATCGAGACCGCCGCGAGGCGATCCGCGAACAGAATGACTCACTGCGAGATATCTTCGCACGCCTACAACCCGAAGGACCGGCTCCCGGAATGCGCCTTGGCCCCGAGATGCTCGCCCAGGCCCATGCGGAACTCCAGCGCCAATTCGACACGCGCTTTGGCGGATTCGGTGCAGCACCAAAATTCCCGCATCCTACGTCGCTTGAACTCTGTCTGAGACGCTGGGCGCACAGCCCACACGACCGGGAGAGCCTGCACATGGCGCAACAGTCGCTGGCCGCCATGGCCCTGGGCGGCATTTACGACCAAGTGGGCGGCGGCTTCTGCCGTTACTCCGTCGATGAACGCTGGGAGATTCCGCACTTCGAGAAAATGTTGTACGACAACGCCCAACTGCTCACAGTTTATGTGGACGCCTGGAAAGCCACAGGCGATGTACTGTTCCAGCGCGTGGCCATAGAAACAGCGGAGTGGATCATGCGCGAGATGCAAGCGCGGGAAGGTGGCTACTATTCGGCGCTCGATGCCGATTCCGAGGGCCATGAGGGAAAATTTTACGTTTGGTCCACGGATGAACTGAAAACTTTACTCGCGCCCGCAGAATGGGACACCGTGGAACTGCGCTTCGGTCTCAAGAGCACGCCCAACTTCGAGGGCCGGTGGCACCTTAACGTGCACGCGCCATCTGCGGATATCGCCAAATCACTCTCATGTTCGGAGGCTGAGGTTCTCGCCCATCTGGACAGCGCACGCGGGAAATTACTCGGCGCGCGCGAAAAACGCGCGCGCCCCGGACGGGATGAAAAAATCCTGACCTCGTGGAACGGACTGATGATCAAGGGCATGGCACATGCCGGCCGGGTGCTGGGCCAACCCGATTTTGTACACTCCGCCGAGCGCGCCCTCGATTTCATCCGTGCCCATCTCTGGCACGAGGGAAAATTGTTAGCCACTCACAAGGATGGCAAGTCACATCTGAATGCCTACCTGGACGATTACGTCTTTCTCATGGACGGCGTACTCGAACTGCTACAGGCCAGGTTCGTCGTCGCCGACCTGGATTTCGTTCGCACCCTGGCGGATACGCTGCTCGATCACTTCGAGGACGAGGGGCACGGTGGTTTTTATTTCACCGGTGACGATCATGAAAAATTGGTCTATCGCCCCAAACCCACCTCGGACGACGCCATGCCGTCCGGCAATGGCGTCGCCGCGCAGGTATTGCTGCGGCTTGGGCACCTGCTGGACGATCCGCATTACCTGGACGCGGCGGAGCGAACCCTGGAGGCCCTCCACCGCAGCATCCAGCAGCACCCTTCGGCGCACGGAGCATTATTGGTTGCGCTCGAAGAATATCTCTATCCCCCGCAAACCATCGTCCTGCGTGGAAAGCCAGAATTGATGAAGCCGTGGCTGGTCCATATCCAGACGCATTACACCCCGCGGCGATTGGCGCTGGCCATTCCGCACGATGCCGAGAACCTCCCCGGAGTACTTACCGAACGTGCCGCCCGCAGCGACGTGACGGCCTACCTCTGCACCGGGCACACCTGTGGCGCCCCCATCACAGATGCTGGCGAGTTTGAGGTAATGCTTGGGAAATCAGCTTGAAAGGCGACTAGCGTCCGTAGAAAAAATAGACATACAAAACGGCGTAGGCGGCCAGCATGGCGAGCAGGTTCCACTGGCCGTTATTGCGGCGCAGTACATCCCAGCGGAAAAACCAGACCGCCGGATTGGCGAATCCCGCAAGTGATGGGATAAAGCGGCTCGTGTGGCGACAATAACCGAGATAGGGATCTCCCAGCATCTGGGCCAGACGGTTTTCCTCGCGTTGCACACGATTGGCCATGTAAAAGTAGTACAGAACACAATAGGCCGCGGTCAGATAAATATTGTTCAGCAACAACACCAGGCCCAGTATCAGAACAAAGCGCCCGAGATACATCGGGTTGCGCACGAGCACATAGGGTCCGCGCGCGGTGAGCTGGTCGTTTTTGACGAGCGACGCGAAGGACCAGAGCTGGATGAACTCGCCAACAAGCGAGACCGCAAACGCTGGCAACAGCAGCGAGGCATCGGCGTAGTGCGCGAGCACCACGACAAACACCACCGACAGCGCATAGCGGAGCTTGAGAAACAGCTTCCTCGCGGTGGGGTCGTTGAAAATGGCGTTGATCGCCTTGAGCATGGGTCCTTGGCCTGATCCGGAATCGGAACGCGCGATTATACGAGGACTCTGAAGGCTTTCCTAACCCGTCATCCCGGAAAATATGAAAAAACGGCGAGAAAATATATAATTCACGCCTGTCAATTTTCGATTTCCGGCGAATTAACCATGTTCGATGACGCCTCACTCCAATGTAACGTTTTCTGGTCGCGTTTTTTTCCTTTTTTGCGTTGGTGGCCCCGGGTTAACCGGGAAACCCTTCGTGCCGACCTGATTGCGGGCATCACCGGAGCCATCGTCGTGCTGCCCCAGGGCGTTGCTTTCGCCATGATCGCCGGCATGCCGCCGGTGTACGGTCTGTATTCGGCCATGGTGCCCCCAATCATTGCCGCCCTGTTCGGGTCTTCGCGGCACCTGATCTCCGGTCCGACCACGGCCATCTCGATCGTCGTATTCGCGACGGTATCGAAATTCGCCGAACCGGGCAGCGCCAAATTCATCAGCATGGCGCTGACACTGACGCTGCTCGCCGGGGCCTACCAACTGGCCTTAGGGCTTGCACGCATGGGTGCGCTGGTCAATTTTGTCTCTCACTCCGTCGTCGTCGGGTTCACCGCGGGTGCGGCCATCCTGATTGCGACCAGCCAATTCAAGCATTTTCTCGGAATCCAGATTCCTTCCGGCGAGTCGTTCCTGCATATCTGGCAGGAAATCTTTCGGCAGCTCGGAGATATTAATCCCTATGTCACCCTGGTGGCATCGGTCACGCTCGCGGCCGGCGTGCTCTTTATGTATTTCAAGCCACGCTGGCCCGGATTGCTGTTTGCCATGATCATCGGCAGCCTACTGGCGGCGTTTGTGGGTTCCGATGAGAGGGGAATTAAGCTGGTGGGCGAGCTGCCGGCACACCTGCCCCCGCTCTCTCTGCCAGACCTGTCACTGAAATCGCTCAAAATCCTCGGTAGCGGTGCCTTAGCGGTGGCCATGCTCGGGCTGATCGAGGCAGTTTCTATTGCGCGCTCGGTGGCACTCAAGTCCGGGCAGCGCATCGACGGTAACCAGGAATTCATCGGCCAGGGGCTGGCGAACATGGTCGGCAGTTTCTTCTCGAGTTACGCCTCATCCGGTTCTTTCACCCGCAGCGGCATCAACTACACGGCTGGAGCGGTAACGCCGGTGGCGGCCATTTTCGCCGCCGTTGCGCTGGCCCTGATCGTCTTGATCGTCGCCCCGCTCGCCGCGCATCTGCCGATTGCCGCCATGGCCGGCATCCTGCTGATCGTTGCGTACCGGTTGATTGATTTTCATCATATCGCCGGCATCCTGCGCACCAGCAAGCGCGAGACCTCGGTATTGCTGACCACCTTCTTCGCCACCCTGTTCGTGGAACTTGAGTTCGCAATTTATGTCGGTGTGATGCTGTCACTGATCATTTACCTCATTCGCACCTCACGCCCGGGGATCGTCACCCGCACGCCCGACCCACACGCGCCCGGCCGGCATATGGTCACCGACCCGACGCTTCCCGAGTGTCCTCAGATCAAGATCGTGCGTGTGGACGGCTCATTGTTCTTCGGCGCGGTGGATCACGTGCAGAATGAGTTTCAGCGCATGCTGACCCTGAATCCCGACCAGAAACATCTCATGATCATTGGCAACGGCATTAACTTCATCGATATCGCCGGTGCCGAAACCCTGGTGCAGGAAGCCAAGCGCCGGCGCGCCCGGGGCGGTGGGCTCTATCTGAGCAAGGTAAAAGAAGAGGTGTGCAACATCCTCAAACGGGGCAAATACGTCGAAGAGCTTGGTGGCGAAAATATCTTCGTCACCAAGGGCGATGCGATCACGAGCATCTTTGGTCGCCTAGACCGTTCCATCTGCGAACGCTGTGACAAGCGCATTTTTCTGGAATGCCAGAAGGTCGAATACAGGGGTGAGAAACCGCTGGGGGCCACGAAACCGGCGGCCGCGTGAGAATAACGTGTCGCCTTTTAGTTAAGACGCTCAGCCAGTACCAGCGCCCATACCCCCACGGCAAGAAACAACGACAGCAGCACGGCGGCCGAGCCCATGTCCTTGGCGCGGCCGGACAGGTCGTGCTTCTCACTGCCGATACGGTCCACCACCGCTTCCACGGCGGAATTCAGCAATTCGACCACCAGCACGAGCACCAGACTGCCGACCAGCAGCGAGCGCTCGATACCGTTACGGCCCAGCCAGAAGCCTAACGGGGCAAGAATCACAAACAGCGCCAGCTCCTGACGAAATGCCGCTTCGTGTTTCAGCGCCGCCTTAAGGCCCGCCAGCGAATACCCCACGGCCCGCATCACCCGCTTGAGATCGAACAGGCCCAGGAGCACCATCCTCAGGTAGCTGGCTTCCAAGTGAGATTGAGTTCGCGCGCCGCCCGCACGTCATCGAGGCGTTTCACCGGCAAGGTGTGCGGAGCGCCCTTCACCACGTCAGGACTCGTACGTGCCTCGCGCACGATCTCGTCCATCGCCGCGACAAAACGATCGAGCTCTTCCTTCGCTTCAGTCTCGGTCGGCTCGATCAGATGGCACTCCGGCACGAGCAGCGGGAAGTATGTCGTCGGCGCATGAAAGCCCTTGTCGAGCAGACGTTTCGCCACATCCATCGCGCTCACGCCGGTCTCATCCTTCAATTTCTTGAAGGTCACCACAAACTCATGGGTGGCACGGCGTTTGGGGTAGGCCATGTCGAAACCGCGCTTGGCCATTTCCGCCATGATGTAGTTGGCATTCAAGGTCGAAAACTCGGCCACCCGATGCATGCCTTCGCGACCGAGAAGCCGTGCATACACATAGGCACGCAGCAGCACACCGGCATTGCCCATGTTGGCGGAAAGCCGCCCAATGGTCTGCGGCCGGGTTTTCTCGGTTTCCCAGAGATACTTGTCCTGAATCTTGCCAACGAGAGGTATCGGCAGGAACGGCTCAAGGCGTGCGCCCGCGGCCACCGGACCGGCGCCCGGGCCGCCGCCGCCGTGCGGCGTGGAGAAGGTCTTGTGCAGATTCATGTGGATCACATCAAAATCCATGTCGCCCGGTTTCACGCGCCCGAGAATGGCGTTCAGGTTGGCGCCGTCGTAGTAAAGCAGCCCGCCAGTATCGTGCACCACCTTGGCAATCTCGGTAATGCGTCGCTCAAACACGCCAAGCGTCGAGGGGTTGGTAAGCATGAGTCCCGCTGTCTGCGGGCCGACCGCGGCCTTCAGGGCTTCCAGCACCACATCGCCATTGCTGTCGGTGGGAATCTCGCGCACGGTGTAGCCGCACATCACTGCCGTCGCCGGATTAGTGCCGTGCGCCGCATCCGGCACGAGGATTTCAGTCCGGGCCGTATCGCCGCGCGAACCGTGATATGCACGGATCATAGCGACGCCGGCAAACTCACCCTGCGCACCCGCGAGCGGCGAGAGTGACACAGCCTTCATGCCGGTCACGTCCTTCAGCATCTCCTGTAACTCATACATACAGGCAAGGAATCCCTGCCCCGTGGATTCCGGGGCATAAGGGTGGCGTCCGAGCAGGTTCGGTAGCATCGCAAGCTTGTTGCAAGCCCGCGGGTTGTACTTCATGGTGCACGAACCGAGTGGGTAGAAATGCGTGTCGATCGAGAAGTTTTTCTGCGACAGCTTCGTGTAATGCCGCACCGTCTGCATCTCCGAGACCTCCGGCAGCAGCGGGTACTTCTTGCGAAGGAATTTCTCCGGAATGTCCTTCACCTCCGCTTTTACAAGCGGGGCTTGTGAGTAATTACGGCGATTCGTCTGCGATTGCTCAAAGATCAGCATATGCGTTTCTCGATCAAAACACGGTATTGGTCAATCCACTTCTGCAATAGCAAAAAGACATTAATCACTTGAGCGCAGCCAGTGCCTTATCGTAATTCGGTTCTTGCTTGATCTCCGGCACCAACTCGGTGTGCACGACCTTGTTGTTTTCATCGATCACCACGATGGCGCGCGCGGTGATGCCGGCGAGCGGACCGTCAGTAATCAGCACGCCGTAATCCTTGGCAAAGTGCCGGTCGCGCATCATCGACAGCGACTTCACCTTGTCGGTGTTCTCGGCGGCGCAGAAACGCTTCATCGCGAACGGCAGGTCGGCCGCCACGATCAGCATCACCGTGTTCGGGTACCGGGCGGCCTGTTCGTTGAACTTCTTCGTGCTCATGGCGCACACCGGCGTGTCCAGGCTCGGCACGATGTTGAGCAGTTTCTTTTTGCCCTTGAAATCGGCAAGTGACACGTCCTTGAGATCGGCGTCTGTCAGTTTGAAATCCGGCGCGGTGCTGCCGACCTTGGGTAGGTCTCCGCTGGTATGGATGGGGTTACCGGCGAGCGTGATCTTGGCCATGATGATGTCTCCTTGGGTTAAGCATTCGGGTTGGTTTTCACGGCGCACGGCGGATCCAGCCGGCGCTTGCTGACAACGCGTTCCAGGTGGAACGCGTATTGCTCGATGTCCTCCTGTGTACGGGTCTCGGTCGCGCATACCAGCAGTGATTGACCAAGGTGGGGAAAATGTTCGGTGAGGTCATAGCCGCCGAGTATCCCCTGGGCCTCCAGCGCGCGTAGCGCATCCGCCACCGGGATGTCGAACTTGAGCACCGCCTCGTGGAACACCGGCTGGCTGAATACACGCGTAACACCCGTAATGGCAGTGAGTCGCTCTATCAGAGCCATCGTGTTGGCGTGACAAGCGCGCGCTACCCGCGCCAGACCTTCCGGTCCGAGCAACGCCATGTAAATGGTAGAGGCAGCCACTACCAAGCCCTGATTGGTACAAATATTCGAAGTCGCCTTTGAGCGGCGGATATGTTGTTCGCGCGCCTGCAGGGTCAGTGTAAACCCGGGTTTGCCATCCTTATCAACGGTGCGACCAATGATGCGGCCGGGCATCTGGCGCACCAGGGCTTCCTTGCAGCACATGAATCCGTAATACGGCCCACCGGAGGACAGCGGCGCGCCCAACGGCTGGCCTTCGCCAACGGCAATATCCGCGCCTTTCGTACCCCACTCGCCCGGCGGCGTGAGCAGCGCCAGCGCGGTGGGATTCACCAGCGCAATGGCGAACATGTTGTGCGTGTGCGCCCAGTCGGTAAGTGCGTCCGTCTCTTCCAGCACACCGAAGAAATTGGGCTGCGGGATCACGAGGGCGGCAAACTCGCCGCCTTCGTATTGTTTGAGCGATGCCGGGGGGATGTTGCCGCACTCCATGCACAGCGGAATTTCCACCAGCTCGATGTTCTGGTTCTTCACAATCGCGTGCACCACCTTGCGGTAGATCGGGTGCACCGTGGCCGGCATCAGAATCTTGCGCGCTTTCTTATGTGCGCGCACCGCCATGAGCACCGCCTCCGCCAGACCCGAAGCACCGTCGTAGAGTGAAGCGTTCGACACGTCCATACCGGTGAGCGAGGCCATCATGGTCTGGTATTCGTAAAGGAGTTGCAGCGTGCCCTGCGAGGCCTCGGCCTGGTATGGCGTGTAGGCGGAGTAGAACTCGCCGCGCGTGACAATCTCCCACACAGCCGCGGGGATGTGATGTTCATAGGCTCCCGCGCCGATGAAATTGAGATAAGCACCGTCCTGCGCGGCACGGGTTTGCATGAGGCGAGTGACTTGCATCTCGTTCATGCCTTCCGGCACCTGCGTCAGTTTTCCCGCCCGCAGTCGTTCGGGAATCTCGTCGAAGAGATCGTCAATCGATTTGACACCGATGCTTTTCAGCATCGCTTTCACATCGGTGTCGGTGTGTGGAATAAATGGCATCGTATATCCTAAAAATTCAATTCACGGGATTAACAAGATTAAAACCTAAGCGCTTTACGAATTAATCCTGCGAATCCTGCCTGCACTGATGTATCGTGTTAATCCTGTCTATTTCAATGCTTTTCAGACGCGACCAGTGCTTCGTAGGTCTTGGCATCGAGCAGACCATTGAGTTCGGCCGGGTTCGCCGGTTTCATGCGGAACATCCAACCGGCGCCATAACAATCCTTGTTCACGGTCTCCGGTGAATCGGACAACGCGCTATTTGCCTCGACCACTTCGCCGTTAACCGGCGCATAAATATCGGAGGCCGCCTTCACCGACTCGACCACCCCGCACTCCTTGCCGACAGTCACCTTAGCGCCGGACGGCGGCAGGTCTACAAACACCATGTCACCCATCAGATCCTGGGCATGGTGTGTGATACCCACGGTGACGGTGCCGTCGCTGTTCAGCTTCAGCCACTCGTGCGATTTGGTGTATTTAAGGTCTTTTGGAATATTGCTCATAGTCCCCTCTCCACTATTTAAAGGCAACTCTTGCCATTGCGTACAAACGGATATTTGACGACGCGCACGGTCGCGGGCTTGCCGCGCATATCGACCGTGCAGCGATCTCCTATTTTCACGGCTGCCGGCACCCGCGCCAGCGCCACTGCCTGATTGAGCGTGGGTGAAAAACTGCCGCTTGTGATTTCCCCTTCGCCCGCGCCATCGCACTGGATTTTCTGGTGGTTACGCAATACACCCTTGCCTTCGAGCACAAACCCGACCAGCAGGTGTGGTATGCCTTGGGCCTTTTGCTTGTCCAGCGCGTCGCGACCAATAAACTTGCGGTCCGCGGGTTCAAGCGCAACCGTCCAGGCGAGCCCGGATTCTAGCGGCGTGGTGGTTTCGTCCATATCGGAACCATAGAGATTCATGCCAGCTTCCAATCGCAAGGTGTCGCGTGCACCAAGGCCAATAGGGGGCACGCCGGCTTCGCTCAGCATCTGCCAGGTAAACGGGGCAGCCTTGGCCGGCAGGATGATCTCAAAACCGTCTTCGCCAGTGTAGCCAGTGGTCGCGATGAAAAGCTCGCCGACCATCACGGCATGAAACGGCTTTAGACTCCCAGCCGATGTACGCAAAGCCTCGCCCAGCGCCTGATACACCTTTTCTTTCGCATTCGGCCCCTGCACCGCAATCATCGCGAGCTCATTACGCGGCGTAACCGTGATACCGCCAAATTCTTTCGCCGCCGAATTGACCCAAGCCATGTCCTTGTCGCGCGTCGCCGCGTTCATCACCACGCGGAACCACTGGTCATCCATGTAATAGACAATGAGGTCATCAATCACGCCGCCCTTGCTGTTCAACATGCAGCTGTAGATCGCCTTGCCTTTGGTCTTGAGCTTGGCGACGTCGTTGGCGAGCAGCAGGCGGAAGAAATCGCGGACGTGTTCACCCTTCACATCCACGACATTCATGTGCGACACATCGAACATGCCGCAGTCTTTTCTTACCTTGTGATGCTCTTCGAGCTGGGAGCCGTAGTGCAACGGCATGTCCCAACCGCCGAAATCGACCACCTTGGCACCCATCTTGACGTGCAGATCGTACAGCGGAGTCTTGTTTCCCATTGTCGAAAGCTCTCGATCCTGAATACACACCGGTCCACGCACACGCACGGCACGGCATGTTGTTTAAAAACGGGAAAAGCGCGTCCTGAAACGGCGCGGCGAAACCCGGACAATAAAAAAAAAATAAAAAAAGGGCGGTGGCTGAATTCAGCCACCGCCCCTCTGTCCGGTTACCTGAGAGCTTGAGCCCCTTCGGTGGGCCCTCACGGTTTACCGTGACGACCGCTCTCCAGAGTCGACCCAGGCTACTTTGGCAGCCTTACCTAAAAAATGCCCGCGGTCCTTTTTGCCTGAGCGATTCCGGGCGGGTTGCGCCTTCGGCGCCACGCACAAAATCCGCGTGGTCTCTCCCGCAGGGGCAGGTCGAGGGCGGCAACTATAGCGCAGCGCCCCGCCGCCGCCAAGCTGCGAGCGGTGCTGCCCTAGTTCCAATAGATGCTGGGTCAGGGGCTGTGTTTCTCGTTCGAAGTGCCCATACCGGGCTTTGTAGGGCATAATGTTCGATAGGGGATAGATTGTTCCGCGCTGAAACCGGCCACCCAGCTCGGCACACCCGAAACACTTATCAATCCCCACAACCGATAGGTAATCATCACCGGTGGTACGGGAAGGCCGCTCGCGGGGTTCCGGTCACAGGGAATATGCACACGCAGTGGAGCTGTCCCGGAATTGCCGGCAATCGATACCTCCTCCGAAAATCCACTGTAGGGCGCCGCCACCGAGGCCGTGATCTTGCCGGCAGCTGGGGAATTGCGACTATAGGTCAAGATCGATTCCACCGTATTAATGCCCTCACCACCAAGCAGCCGGTAACTCACGATCTTGAGCGGGATGGCAGATGCAGGCGGGGCGCTGAACAAATAATTGATGTCGGCCGAGGCGATCTCTTTGCGGTTATTGTCCGATCGGCAATCGGCGCGGCTGGGTGGTTGCACCGGCTTGCCCACCTCGGTAAAACGAATCAGAAATCGGGGATAGGTGGCGTCCTTCGACACTCGCCAGTCCAGCTGGTGATCGATCCGGTACTGCCCGCCGGCGTCGAGCCGGACGATGTCGATAGGCGGTTCTGCCAACTCACCGTTAGGATGCGCCGGGGCAGCTATCATCACCAACTCCATGCGCAGGCGATGCTGATGCGTCGCGGCAATCCACGGTTCAGGACCCAGATTCTTTATCTGCCCGGTGATGCGCACCCGGCCGGTGTCCGGACCGGCCCGGGAAACAAGAACTGCCTGGATATCCACAGCCGGGTCGGCACAGGGGGTGGGGCGTGTTGAAACGGGTGGATTCGAAGCGCCTTCAGCAAACAGGCTGAAGGCGGTCAGGACGATGGCACAGCACCCTGTGGCGGTTAAGATACGTTTCATAGTTCATTTTTTTGCAAGCCGAAGGTCATGCAGCCCGCTTGCCCAGCAACGTGCTGAGATATTACCACCGATGAGGCTGGTTGCGAGAAGAGCGGTAATCACCCCAATCACCAGATAAAAAACTGCAACCCCCATGCGACCGGTACCAGCAACATGGCCAGAATAACGGCTGTCTCCGCCGACATGCGTTGCCACGGCGATGCCGGTACCATTTGGATAAGACGCGCCGCCAGCCAGCCACTCCAGCTTACCCCGAGGATCAGCAAACCGACGCGCAGCGGCGTCACCCAAACCAGTGTCATCCCCTCGGCCTTCAGCATCGTCACCGTCAGCATGCTCAGCCCCAGAAACACGCTGACGCCGGCGAGCGGAATCAGGCAGTAGGCCAGTCGCCACATCAGTCCTGTACGCTGGAGTAACCGTTGTGCGACAAACAACCACAATAGTATCCAGCTTCCCAGCACCAGCGCCGTGGCGCCGATATAAAGGATAATGAGCAGACCATCGAGCCAGGTGAAAACGTCATTCGCCTCGGGGTAGTGCGTCAGCAGCCACCAGGGAGCGTTGTCCTGCAGTAGACCGAACGCTTTGTGCTCGATCAGCCACCCGGCGGCGGCCTGTTTGCTGGCGACGAACCACGGGCTCGCGCTCCACTGAAACGCGCCGATGGCAATTCCCAGCACGCCGTAGACCAGCACCACGACTTCCCAGCGCGATGCCTGCGACGCCTTCAGTGACAGCACCTCCTCGTTGGGGGAGCGCGCCTCCAGTCGCACGGCGTCGCGGTGCCCGCTACAACGGCCGCAGGCGTGACACGCGGCCGCCAAGGAGAGGTGCCGGACATCGACAAGCGGCGCGCAATCGACTGCGGGTGTGTGACGCGGCGCATGGCGCCAGGCGTCCGCGTCGGCATGGAAATGCACCGGGGCAAGGCGCGCAAGCAAGGCAAACACGCCGTTGGCCGGACATAAGTGCCGGCACCAGACGCGCTTGCCGCGGCCGTACACCAGACCCACGCCGACCGCCATCACGGTGGAGCCGCCCAGGACCAGCAACGCTGCCTTGGGGTATTCGTACACGCTCACGAGCTGACCGAAGACCGTGGTCATGACGAACGCGACGAAGGGC